>NZ_QKTC01000014.1:0-135569 GCF_003234435.1 Curtobacterium sp. MCLR17_044
GGTCACGACTCACCGCCCGCCCCAGTCCGAGCGGTCACGTCCCGTCGGCCGGACCCCGGCCAACCGACGATCTGCGACCACTCGACGCCCCACACGCGGCACGTCCTGACCACTCACGGAGCGCCGAGGTCGCACGAACTGCCGCTCGCGGGCCTGCCGTGCCACAGTTCGTGCGACCTCGGCGACTCGCACGCGGCGCGTCGTGCGACCGGGGCCGACCGGGGCGACCTCGCGCGCCCGGCACCAGCCGCGCGAAGAGCCCTAGGACGCCTCGGCGTCGGCGCGCAACCGCATCCGCTGCCCGTCGATGTCGACGAGCTGCCGCTGGATCTCGGCGCGACGCTCGGCCTGCTCGTGCGGGTCGGCGCGCTGCAGCTGCCCGAGCAACGAGGCCTTGCGGGCGAGCAGGTCGCGCTCGACCAGGGCCACGACGATGCTCCGGCAGTAGGCCGCCAGGTCCTCCGCGTTGCGCGCGGGGATGGGTGCGAGGGCGAGTTCGTGCGTCAGGGTTCGCAGCGGCGCCGGCACGTCGGCGAGCAGCCGGTCGAGCCAGTCCCCCGCGCCGATGACGTCGACGTTGGCGACCACGGCGTCCCGCACCGCGGCGAGCATCGGCGTCGAGAACGTGGCCGACGCGGCGAGCCCGAGCATCGGTGCGCCGACGGACGTGGGCTGCTGCACCATCGCCATCACGGCGTCGCGCTCCATGCGGCTGATCGGGTCGTTCGGCAGCGAGCGGATGCCGGCGACGGGCTCGTCGGGGGTGTCGGCCCCGTCGGTGCCGTTCCCGTTGCGGCCGTCGCGCCCGGCGCCTCCGGACCGGTCGTCCTGCCCGGCAGAGCCCGCACGGCGCCTGGCCGTCTCGACCGACCGACGGACCTCGGGGATCTCCATGCCGAGCCAGCCGGCGAGTTCGCGGACGTAGCCCTGCGTCAGTGAGCGGTCGCGGATGCCGGCGAGCACGGGTGCGGCCGCACGCAGGGCACCGACGCGCCCCTCGACGGTCTCGAGGTCGTGGCCGTCGAGCGTGCGGCGGATCATGAACTCGAACATCGGGCGCTTGTTCGTGACCAGGCGGCGGATGGCGTCGTCGCCGCGGGCGAGCCGGAGGTCGCACGGGTCGAGCCCGCCGGGTGCCACGGCGACGTAGGTCTGCGCCGCGAAGCGCTGTTCTTCCGCGAACGCACGAGAGGCGGCACGCTGCCCGGCCTCGTCGGGGTCGAACGTGAACACGACCTCACCGTTGGCGTTCGGGTCGGCGCCAGCCAGGTCGCCGAGCATCGGGCGGAGCACCTTGATGTGGTCGACGCCGAACGACGTGCCACAGGTGGCGACCGCGGTCGTGACGCCCGCGACGTGGCACGCCATCACGTCGGTGTAGCCCTCGACGATGACGACCTGCTTCTGCTTCGAGATGTCGCGGCGTGCCAGGTCGAGCCCGTAGAGCACCTGGCTCTTGTGGTAGATCGGGGTCTCGGGCGTGTTGAGGTACTTGGGACCCTTGTCGTCCTCGAGCAGGCGGCGCGCCCCGAAGCCGATGGTGGCCCCGGTGACGTCGCGGATCGGCCACATCAGGCGCCCGCGGAACCGGTCGTACGGCGAGCGGTCACCCTGGCTGACGAGGCCGGCGGACACGAGCTCTTCCATCGTGAAGCCGCGCCCGCGCAGGTGGTCCTTGAGCATGTCGTAGGACTTCGGCGCGAAGCCGACGCCGAAGTGCTGGGCAGCCGAGGGGTCGAACCCGCGCTCCCCCAGGAACCGGCGGGCGGGGTCGGCGGCGGCCGTGGTGAGTTGCGCGGTGAAGTACTCGAGCGCGGCTTCGTTCGCGGCGATCAGCCGGGCACGGGTGTTGTAGTCGGTGCGCGGCCCGTCGCCCTCTTCGTAGTGCAGGGTGAAGCCGATCTTCGCGGCCATGCGCTCGACGGCCTCGGCGAAGGTGGTGTGGTCCTGCGCCATGATGAAGCTGAAGACGTCGCCGTCCTCGCCGCAGCCGAAGCAGTGGTAGCGGCCGACCTGGGGCCGGACGTGGAACGACGGGGAGCGCTCGTCGTGGAAGGGGCACAGGCCCTTCATCGACCCGACGCCCGCGTGCTTCAGCGTGACGTAGTCGCCCACGACGTCGGCGATGTTGACACGCGAGCGGACCTCGTCGATGTCGTTCCGCGCGATCCTGCCAGCCACCCCTCGATCCTAGTTCGTGGGACCGACGTCGGCGGACCGGTCAGACGGCGATGTGGACCGGGTCACGGTCACCCACCACCAGTCGTCGGTGCCAGGCGAGTGCGCCCTGGTCGGTCAGGCTCGCGACCTGGTCGACGACGGCGCGCAGTCGGCCGGTGTCGTCGTCCGCGGCGTGCCAGTCGGCGGCGAAGCCCGGCTCGAGGTCGGACGCACCGGTCGCCGCCAGCGCGTCGAGCAGTTCGGTGAGCACGCGACGCTGGTCCTCGTACACGGGCTGCCGGTCGCCCTGGGTCATCACGAAGGCCGCGACGATGCCCTTGAGCACCGCGATCTCGCCGATGATCTCGGGCGGGGTGACGACCGACGCGGCGAACCGCACGAGCGATCCCGAGGCGTAGGACTCGCGGGTGGCCGTCGTGGCGGTGCGCGCGAAGCGTCCGATCAGCTGCGACGTCAGGTTCTTGAGGCGTGCGGCGTCACGGCGGGAGCCGTCGTACGCGGTCATCCAGAGCGGCAGCGCACGCAGGCGGTCGAACGCCTCGAGCAGCTCGTCGCGGCTCAGGTCGTCGCCGACCCAGGCGTGCATGGCGGTCACGATGTCGTTCTCACCGACGCGGTCGCCCAGGGCCGCGACGTCGATGAACCCGGCGACGACGGCGTCCTCGAAGTCGTGCACCGAGTACGCGATGTCGTCGGCGAGGTCCATCACCTGCGCCTCGATGCACCGCTGGCGGCGCGGCGCGCCGGCACGGAGCCACTCGAAGGCGTCGTGGTCGTCGTCGTAGAAGCCGAACTTGGTGCGCCCGGACGACGACTCCGAGACCCCCTGCGCAGCGGGCCACGGGTACTTGCAGCTGGCGTCCAACGACGCACGGGTCAGGTTGAGACCGAACGGACGGTCGACGTCGGCGCCGGGCCGGACCCCGTAGACCTTCGGCTCGAGCCGCGTCAGCAGCCGGAGCGTCTGCGCGTTGCCCTCGAAGCCACCGATGCCGGTGGCCCAGGCGTTCACCGCGGTCTCGCCGTTGTGCCCGAACGGCGGGTGCCCGATGTCGTGCGCCAGGCACGCGGTGTCGACCACGTCGGGGTCGAGTCCGAGCGAGTCGGCGAGCTCGCGGCCGACCTGCGCGACCTCGAGCGAGTGCGTCAGCCGGTTGCGGGCGAAGTCGAGCCCCGCGGTCGGGCTGAGCACCTGGGTCTTGGCGGCCAGGCGCCGGAGCGCACTGGAGTGCAGCAGTCGGGCGCGGTCGCGGGCGAAGTCCGAGCGGCGGTTGCCGTGCTCTTCGGGGAGCCAGCGCTCCGCGTCCGCCGGGCCGTACGAGGCGGTGGCGCTCATCCGCCGCTGTGGTGCAGCTCGGCGGCGGCCAGGACCTTGCGGAACTCGGAGTCGACGTCGCGGCTCTCGAGCCAGCGGTCGGGCAGGGCGGTGCGCTTCGGGTGCCCGGCACGACCGCGCGGCCCCTCGGCGTCGGCACCCGGGTACGGTGCGTCGTGGTCGAGCTGGCCGAGGAAGTCGTCGATCTCCTGCAGGCTCGACGCCATCGCCAGGCCTGCCCGGACGTCGCTGCCGATCGGGTACCCCTTGAAGTACCAGGCCACGTGCTTGCGGATGTCGCGGCAGGCGTGCTCCTCGTCGCCGAAGAACTCGACGAGCAGCTCGGCGTGCCGACGGAACCCGTCGGCGACCTCGCCCAGGGACGGCATGTACCGCAGCCCCTCGCCGCGGAACGCCGCGGCCAGGTCACCGAACAGCCACGGGCGACCGAGGCAGCCACGCCCGACGACCACGCCGTCGGCACCGGTCTCGTCGATCATCCGGAGCGCGTCGGCGGCCGACCAGATGTCGCCGTTGCCGAGGATCGGGATGTCGGTGACGGTCTCCTTCAGCGTGGCGATCGCCGACCAGTCGGCGTGCCCGGAGTAGTGCTCGTTCGCGGTGCGGGCGTGCAGCGACACCGCGGCGACACCGGCGTCGCGCGCGATGCGGGCGGCGTCGAGGTAGGTCAGGTGGTCCTCGTCGATGCCCTTGCGCATCTTCACCGTGACGGGGACGTCGCCCGCGGCGCGCACGGTCTTGGTGACGAGCTCGCGGAACAGGTCGAGCTTCCAGGGCAGAGCCGCGCCGCCGCCCTTGCGGGTGACCTTGGGCACCGGGCACCCGAAGTTCAGGTCGATGTGGTCGGCACGGTCCTCGCCCACCAGGATCGACGCCGCCTCGGCCACGGTGTTCGGCTCGACGCCGTACAGCTGGATCGACCGCGGGGTCTCGGACTCGTGGTGCTGGATGAGCTGCATCGACACGGGGGTCCGTTCGACCAGCGCACGCGAGGTGATCATCTCGCACACGTAGAGCCCGGCGCCGTACTCGCGGCACAGCCGGCGGTACGCCATGTTCGTGATCCCGGCCATCGGCGCGAGCACGACCGGCACGTCGACCTCGATCGGGCCGATGCGCAGGGGGCCGCCGACTCGCGAGGCGGGTGCTTGTGTGATCGTCATACCTGTCCCATCTTCCCACGTCGGTGCGCGCGGGTAGCGTTCTCCACATGACGACCGACGCCAGCTCCCGGTTCGACGCCGACGCCCAGGCCCGTGGCCTGCCGGTCGAGGTGGTCGAGCGCCCGGCCGCGGACTCCCTGCACGAGGCCGCCGAACTGCTCGGCATCGAGCCCGGCGACATCGTCAAGACCCTTGTGGTGAAGCGCCACGACGGCGGGTTCCTGCTCGCCCTGGTGCCCGGCGGCCGCAGCATCGCCTGGAAGAAGCTCCGCACGGTCGTCGGCGTCAACAAGCTCTCGATGCCCGACGCCGCCACCGCGCTCGGGGCGTCCGGCTACGAGCGCGGCACCATCACGCCGATCGGTGCCACGGGCGACCTGCCGGTGTACGCCGACGAGCGCATCGTCGGCCGCCGCGTCGCCCTGGGTGCGGGCCGGCACGGGGCGAGCGCCTTCGTCGACGCCGACGCGCTCGTCGCCGCCTACGGCGCGACCGTCGCCGACATCACCGACGAGGAACCGCAGCGCGACTGACGCAGCCGTCAGTCCGGCACCTCGGACCAGTCACCCTCGGCCCCGGCGAACGAGCCGGCGTCGATCAGGCACGCATCGCCCTCGCAGACCGGCGCACCGCCGGGCGTGACGAGCGTCAGCAACGCGGGACGGGCCTCCAGACCGGGCACGCCGGAAACGCCGGAAGCGGCGGAGAGGCCGCGCACGCCCGGCAGCCCCGTGAGCGCGTCCGGTACGGACGGCACCGACGTCACGGCCTGGAGGCGCACCGCGCCCTGGTCGCTGATGGTCATGTCCGTCATCGGGTCGCCGCCACGTCCGCGCTCGCGTCGTCCGCAGCGCGCTCGGCCGCCGAGGCGACCTCCTCCGGCGTGGTCTCGCGGAGCGCGACCACCTGGCGGAGCACCTGCTCGAACGCCGTGGGGTCCTGGGCGCCCGAGACGCCGTACTTGCCGTCGATCACGAAGAACGGCACGCCGTTGATCCCGTACGCCTGCGCCTGGGCCTGGTCGGCGCGGACCGCAGCGAGCTGGGCGTCGTCGCGCAGGGTGCTGAGGACCTCGTCGCGGTCGAGACCGATCTCCGCCGCCAGGTCGGCGAGCGAGGACTCCTGTCCGACGTGCTCGCCGCGCTCGAAGTAGGCGGTGAACAGGCGCTCGACCATCTCGAGCTGCTTGCCGTGCTGCTTGGCGAGGTGGATGACCTGGTGGGCCTTCACGGTGTTGGTGTGGTGCATGGCCTCGAAGTCGTAGTCGAGACCGACGCCCGCGGCGATGGCGGTGACCTGGTCGAGCATCTGCTGCGCCTGGTCGACGGGCATGCCCTTGTGGCCGGAGAGGAACTCGGCCTCGGTGCCCTCGAAGTCGACGGGGGTGTCCGGGCTGAGCTCGAAGGAGTGGTACTCGACCTCGACGGGGCGGCCTTCGCTCGAGGCACCGAACGCGGCGACGCCGGCCTCGAACTTGCGCTTGCCGATGTAGCACCAGGGGCAGGCGATGTCCGACCAGACATCGACCTTCACGGAGTCGTTCATGCTGACCCCAACGCGCTCGTGCGGCGCGCATTCCCGTCACCGGCAGCAAGACACCGGTGTTCGCAGGTCGAACACCCGATTGGGGGTGTGCAACGCACGAACACCGGTGTCTTGCGGAGCCGCCGAACCCCCTACGCGCCGAGCAACCGCTGCGCGAGGTACCCCTGCAGCTGGTCGAGCGAGACGCGCTCCTGGCCCATCGTGTCGCGCTCGCGCACCGTGACGGCCTTGTCCTCGAGCGTGTCGAAGTCGACCGTGATGCAGAACGGCGTGCCGATCTCGTCGTGGCGACGGTAGCGACGGCCGATGGCACCGGCGTCGTCGAAGTCCACGTTCCAGTTCTTGCGCAGGTCGTCGGCCAGGCCGCGCGCGACGGGCGAGAGCTGCTCGTTGCGCGACAGCGGCAGGACGGCGGCCTTCACCGGGGCCAGGCGCGGGTCGAGGCGCAGGACGGTGCGCTTGTCGACGCCGCCCTTCGCGTTGGGGGCTTCGTCCTCGTGGTACGAGTCGAGCAGGAACGCCATGAGTGCACGGGTCAGACCGAACGACGGCTCGATGACGTACGGCACGTACTTCTCGTTGGCGGCCTGGTCGAAGAACCGGAGGTCCTGGCCGGACGCCTCGATGTGGTTGTTCAGGTCGAAGTCGGTGCGGTTCGCGACGCCCATCAGCTCGCCCCACTCCGAGCCGGTGAAGCCGAAGCGGTACTCGATGTCGGCGGTGGCGTCGGAGTAGTGCGCCCGCTCGCCGTCGGGGACGTCGAAGCGACGCAGGTTCTCGGGGTCGATGCCGAGGTCGGTGTAGAACGCCACCGAGTCGGCGATCCACTGCTCGTAGTGCTCCTGGGCCGAGGCCGGCGGGACGAAGTACTCGATCTCCATCTGCTCGAACTCGCGCGTGCGGAAGATGAAGTTGCCGGGCGTGATCTCGTTGCGGAACGCCTTGCCGACCTGGCCGATGCCGAACGGGGGCTTCATGCGGCTGGTCGTGACGACCTGCGCGAAGTCGACGAAGATGCCCTGGGCGGTCTCGGGGCGCAGGAAGTTCAGGCCCTCTTCGGACTCGACCGGGCCGAGGTAGGTCTTGAGCATCCCGGAGAACTCGCGGGGCTCGGTCCACTCGCCGCGGGTGCCGCAGTTCGGGCAGGCGATCTCGGCCATGCGGCCTTCGGGGTCGCGGCCCTTCTTGGCGACGAACGCCTCGATCAGGTGGTCCTCGCGGAACCGGTGGTGGCAGTGCAGGCACTCCACCAGCGGGTCGGTGAAGGTCGCGACGTGGCCGGAGGCCTCCCACACCTTGCGGGGCAGGATCACCGCGGAGTCGAGGCCGACCATGTCCCCGCGGCCGCGGACGAACCGCTGCCACCACTGGCGCTTGATGTTCTCCTTGAGTTCCACACCGAGGGGCCCGTAGTCCCACGCGGAGCGGGAGCCTCCGTAGATCTCACCCGACTGGAAGACGAAGCCGCGGCGCTTGGCCAGGGCGATGACGCTGTCGAGACGGGAGGGCTGTGCCAAAGGGTGCTCCAGAGGTCGCCGAGCTGGGTGCTCGGTGCGGAAACGGTCCGGGCAAGACTACCGGCGATCGTGGCCCGGGAGGCCCGCCCCGGATCCGCCCTCCACGCTCACCTCGCCGACGTGGTCGGCCCCACCCCGCCCAGTGCGGCCACGACGTCGGTCACGTCGGACTCGTCGTTCCACAGGTGGAACGCGATGCGCAGTCGCCCGGCACGCCCCGAGGCGGTGACACCCGCGGCGGTGAGGGCCCGGAGGGCCGCCCCGTCGGCGTCCGCGAACGTCACGATCGCCTGCCCGTCGCCCTGCCGAGGCGACCCGAGGGCGTCGCACAGCCGATCCGCGAGACCGGTGGCGTGCCTCCAGACCGCCTGCTGGTCGAGCGCGACCGCGTGCTCGAGCGCGGCCACGGCACCGGGCCACGCCTGCCAGGCCGGCGAGACGTCGAAGCGACGCGCGTCGTCGGCCAGGTGCATGGCGGGGCCGTAGCAGGAGGACCACACGTCCGCTCCCGCGTACCAACCGGCCTGCACCGGGCGGAGTCGGCCGAGGGCGGTGTCGGAGAGCGTCATGAAGGCGACGCCGCGCGGCGCGCAGAGCCACTTGTAGGTGTGCGTGAGCGTCACGTCGAACGGTGTGGCGTCGACGGGCAGGACGCCGGCGGCCTGCGTGAGGTCGCAGAGGGTCAGGGCTCCGACACGTCGGGCGGCGGCCACGACCGGGTCGGGGTCGGTGACCACGCCGGTGGCGGACTGCACCGCGGACCACGCGACGAGGGCGGTCTCGGGCCCGACGGACGCCGCGAGCCGCTCGAGCGGGACGCTCCGGACCCGGACGCCGCGGTGTGCCTGGGCGAGGAACGGGAAGACGACCGAGCTGAAGTCCCCGTCGGGGACGACCACCTCGGCGCCGTCCGGCAGCGCGTCGGCGACGACCGCGGCCATCACCGAGGTCTGCGAGCCCGTCGCGACGCGCTCCGCCGGGACGCCGACCAGCGCGGCGAAGAGCGCACGCCCCTGCTCGACCAGCGCGCCGTACCGGGCGGGCGACGTCTCGGCCCGGGACCACGCGTCGAGGTCGGCGCGCTGGGCGGCGAGGGTGCCGCGGGTGGGCAGGCCCGCGGTGCACGCCGCCAGGTAGCCGCGGCCGGCGGGGAAGGAGTCCATGCGGACAGCGTCCCGGTTCCCGACCCATCACACCAGGGCCGATCCGTTGTGCCACCGATAACATCGGGTGATGGACGAGATCGATCCCCAGTTGCTCCGGGTCCTGCGCGCCGTGGCCGACGGCGGGTCGATCACGCGCGCTGCCGCCGCACTCGGGTCGAGCCAGCCGGCCGTCAGCCAGCTGGTGGCCCGGGCCGAGCAGCGTCTCGGGCACGCGCTCGTCCTTCGCGGCGGACGGGGCGCGACCCTCACGCATGCGGGGCAGGTGCTCGCCGACCACGCCCTGCACGTCCAGGCCGCGCTGACCGCGGCGCGCGAGGACCTCGACGCCGTCGGCGGGCTCAGCCGCGGTCGGGTGCGACTCGCCGGGTTCCCGAGCGCGTCCTCCGCCCTCGTGCCCGCGGTGCTCGCCCGGCTCGCCGCGACGGCGCCCAGCGTGACGACCTCGTACGTCGAGGTCGAGCCACCCGAGGCACTCGACCTGCTGCGCGGTGGCGAGGTCGACGTCGCCCTGACCTTCACCTACGTCGGCGACGAGGTCGGGACCACCCCGGACCCGGGCCTCGTCACCCGGGCGCTCGGTCGCGACCCGCTCGCGCTGGTGACGCCGGTCGAGCCACGAGGCTCTGAGCGACTCCGCACCGCCGGCTCCACCGTCGTGGACCTCGCGTCCCACCACGACGCCCGGTGGATCGGGGGATGCCCGCGGTGCCGTGGGCACCTGCTCGCCTCGTGCGCGAGCGCGGGGTTCACGCCGGACATCGTGCTCGAGACGGACAACGCCGCCGCGGTGGTGGGGCTCGTCGCCGCAGGGCTCGGGGTGGCGCTGCTCCCCCGGCTGGCACTCGCGACGACGGTCATCCCCGCCGGTGTCGCGATCGACCCCGTGGACGACGAGCTGGCCCGGCGTGTCGAGGTGGTCGTCGCCCGTGGTGCCGATCGTGTACCGAGCGTCCGTGCGGCGCTCGACGCGGTGCGCTCCGCGGCCCACCTGCTCGAGGGGCCGCTGCCGGGCTGAGGGGCCGGGGCTCGGGCTTGGGCTTGGGTTCGGGCTCGGGCTCGGGCTCGGGCTTGGGCTAGGCCGTCGGGGTGTCGACCGCGCCGCCGTAGCGTCGGTCGCGGCTGGCGTACTCCTCGATCGCGCCCCACAGGTCGGTGCGACGGAAGTCCGGCCAGAGCCGGTCGAGGAACACCATCTCGGCGTAGGCGGACTGCCACAGCAGGAAGTTGCTCGTGCGCTGCTCCCCCGAGCTCCGGAGGAACAGGTCGACGTCGGGCATCTCGGGCACGTACAGCCGCTTCGCCAGGGCCTTCTCGGTGACCTGGCTCGGCTTCAAGCGCCCGGCTGCGACGTCCTCGGCCATGCCCCGCACGGCGTCGACGATCTCGTTCCGGCCGCCGTAGTTCACGCACATCGTCAGCGTGAGGACGTCGTTGCCCGCGGTCATCCGCTCGGCGGTCTCGAGCTCGTCGATGACGCTCCGCCACAGCCGCGGACGCCGGCCGGCCCACCGCACCTTGACGCCCCACTGGTGCAGCTGGTCACGGCGACGGCGGATGACGTCGCGGTTGAAGCCCATCAGGAACCGGACCTCTTCCGGGGAGCGCTTCCAGTTCTCCGTCGAGAACGCGTACGCCGACACGTGCCCGACGCCGATCTGGATCGCCCCGGCGACGACGTCGAGCAGTGAGGCCTCGCCCGCCTTGTGCCCCTCGATCCGGGTCAGGCCGCGGCCGTTCGCCCACCGGCCGTTGCCGTCCATGACGATGGCCACGTGCTCCGGCACGAACCGGGCCGGGATCGCCGGGGGCGTCTCGCCGGTCCAGTCGATCGGGCGGAACGGTTCGACGTCGTCGGGGCGGCGGGGGCTCATGCGGTGGGGGCTCCTTCGACAGCGGGATCAGGGTCGGGCTCGGGCACGGCGGGTGCCGGGGTCGAGGCCACCGCACGTGCTGTCGCCTCGGGTCCGCCGTGGGTCTGCGGCACCGGCATCGGGTGCTCGGAGCGGTCGACGTGCGGCAGGGACCGGAGCGATCGTTCCAGGTGCCACTGGGCGTAGGCCGCGACCACGCCGGAGGCCCGCGAACGTGTCCGCTCGTCGGTGGCGTCGACCGTCGCCCAGTCGCCGGCGAGCAGGGAGCCGAGCACCCCGAGCGTCGCCGGGTCGAGCCGCGGGGTCCCCGGGGGTGCCGCACGGTCAGCGACGACACCACCGAGCTGCACCACGAACGCCGAGTGCGGGCCGGGCTCCCCCGTCACCGCACAGTCGCTGAACGAGGGGGCCCACCCCGCGATGCTCATCGCGCGGAGCAGGTACGAGTCGAGGGTCGCGCTGGACTGGTGCTCCCCGCGCGACAACGAGCGCAGCGCCCCGACGAGCAACAGGTACTGCTGCAGCCCCGCGTCGGCCTCGCTCAGTCGGTCGGCGGTCTCCACCATGGCGCTGGCCGCGGTGTACGCGCCGTAGTCGGCGACGATCTGGGCCCCGTACGCGCCGAGGGACTCCGCCTGGGTGACGATGTCGAGCGACCGGCCCTCGTAGAACTGGGCGTCGACGACCATGAACGGTTCGAGCCGGCTGCCGAACTTCGACGCCGTTCGTCGCACGCCCTTGGCCACGGCACGGATCTTGCCGTGCTGCCGCGAGAGCATCGTGACGATGCGGTCGGCTTCACCGAGCTTGTGGGTGCGCAACACGACGCACTCGTCCCGGTACAGCGGCATGCCCCCAGTATCCCCCGCCCCGCCGACAGCCGCGTGCGGTGCGGGGCGGAGGCCCGGGCTCACCGAGTGGAATCGGGCGTACCTGGTCGGAAGAAACGACCAGGTACGCCCGATTCGACCTGCCATCGCGCGTGACGGGGGAAAGACCGGGCACAGACGGGAGGCGCAGTGCGGGACGGACCCGGCACCGCGCCTCCTGGGCCGGTCGCGTCTCAGGCGGAGACGAGCTCCGGCGCGTCGGCACCGGCTGCGGCACCGGCGCGCACCGCGCGGTTCACCGCGGACACGATCGCCTTGAGCGACGCCGTCGAGATGTCGGCGTCGATGCCGACGCCCCACAGGCGCACGCCGTCGACGTCGAGCTCGACGTAGGACGCGGCCTTCGCGTCACCGGAGGCGCTCATCGTGTGCTCCGAGTAGTCGTACAGCGTGACCTGGACGCCCTGCTCGGCGAGCACCTTCAGGAACGCGTCGATGGGACCGGTGCCGACGGCCTCGGCCGTGACCGCGCCCTCGTCGACCCGGAGTGCCACGGACAGCGAGGTCGTTCCCTCGAAGTCGCTCGACGTCGCCGTCTTGGTGAGCTCGTACCGGCCCCACTTCTCGTCGTCGATCGACGCGGGCAGGTACTCGTCCTGGAACACGTCCCAGATGCGCTGCGACGAGAACTCGCCGCCCTCGGTGTCGGTGTGCCGCTGGACGACGCCGGAGAACTCGATCTGCAGCTTGCGGGGCAGGTCGAGGGCGTGGTCGGTCTTGAGCAGGTACGCCACACCGCCCTTGCCGGACTGCGAGTTGACGCGGATGACGGCCTCGTACGACCGGCCGATGTCCTTCGGGTCGACGGGCAGGTACGGCACGGCCCACTCGATCTCGTCGATGTCCTTGCCCGCGGCGGCGGCCTTGGCCTTCATCGCCTCGAAGCCCTTGTTGATGGCGTCCTGGTGCGAGCCGCTGAACGCCGTGTACACGAGGTCGCCCGCCCACGGCTGGCGCTCGGGCACCGGCAGCTGGTTGCAGTACTCGACGGTGCGCTTCACCTGGTCGATGTCGGCGAACGAGATCTCCGGGTCGATGCCCTGCGTGAACAGGTTCATGCCGAGGGCGACCAGGTCCACGTTGCCGGTGCGCTCACCGTTGCCGAACAGGCAGCCCTCGATGCGGTCGGCGCCGGCCATGTAGCCGAGCTCGGCGGCCGCGACCGCGGTGCCGCGGTCGTTGTGCGGGTGCAGCGACAGGATGACGTCCTCGCGGTGGGCGAGGCGGCGGGACATCCACTCGATCGAGTCGGCGTAGACGTTCGGCGTGGCCATCTCGACGGTCGCGGGCAGGTTGATGATGACCTTGCGCTCGGGCGTCGGCTCGAAGACCTCGAGGACGGCGTTGCAGATCTCCAGTGCGACCTCGAGTTCGGTGCCCGTGTAGGACTCCGGCGAGTACTCGTAGTAGATCGTCGTGTCGTGCTGCAGCGTGGCTTCGGCCGCCTTGCAGAGCTTCGCACCGGTGACCGCGATGTCCACCACGCCCTGCACGTCGGTGCGGAAGACGACCTCGCGCTGCACGATGCTCGTCGAGTTGTACAGGTGGACGATGGCCTGCTTCGCGCCGTCGATCGCCTCGTAGGTGCGCTGGATGAGGTGTTCGCGCGCCTGGGTCAGCACCTGGATGGTGACGTCGTCGGGGATCGCGCCCTCGTCGATCAACGACCGGACGAAGTCGAAGTCGGTCTGCGAGGCGCTCGGGAAGCCGACCTCGATCTCCTTGTAGCCCATCCGGACGAGGAGGTCGAACATCGCCCGCTTGCGCTCGGCGTCCATCGGGTCGATGAGGGCCTGGTTGCCGTCACGCAGGTCGACCGCACACCAGCGCGGTGCCTTGTCGATGCGCTTCGTGGGCCAGGTCCGGTCCGGCAGGTCGACGGTGATCTGCTCGTGGAACGGGACGTACTTGTGGATCGGCATCCCGGAGGGCTGCTGGGTGTTCTGCATCGTTCTTCGCTTTCGTCGCGTGTTCGTGAGCTGTTGTGGTGCGGCCACGACGGACTCCGCGACGAGGTGGGCCGGAGTGTCAGGCCTCGTCGCGGCAGCGAAGGAGGAGGAGTGCCGAGTACATCGAGACCCACGGTAGCACCGGAGCAGCGGGCTGGCGCAAGCGTGTGACGCGGGACTGCCCGGCGCCGTCGAACGGGGCGCCGAGTGCGGTGCCGGGTGGCGTGCCGAGTGGTCGCGACATGCCGCGGGCTGGTCGCCGAGTGGTCACGTTGTGTCGCCCGGGCCGCGTCCAGACGACGGTTCGTGACACCTCGGCGGACGTGAGCGGCGAGGCGGGGCCGGGCAGGGCACGTCGGCGCGACCCCACGACGGACGGGAGGCCCGGTGCCAGCTGGCACCGGGCCTCCAGTGTCGTCGCGTGGTGCGACCAGGGCGACGGGTCAGTCGACCGCGAGGGCCTCGGTCGGCGGGACGCGCATCGCGCGCCGCACCGGCGCGATGGTGGCGACGACCGCCAGGACCAGCGCGCCGATCACCACGATGCCGATGGTCAGCGGCGGCAGCACAGGTGCCACGGGCGTCCCGAGCGAGCCGAGCAGCGTCTGCCCGCCGACCCAGCCGTACAGCGTGCCGAGTGCGAGCCCCGAGACGACGGCCGCGACGACCATCTGCACGGCCTCGGTCACGATCATCCGTCGGACCTGCGCACCGGTCAGGCCGAGCACCCGCAGCAGCCCGAGTTCGCGTCGACGCTGGAGCACCCCGAGCGCCAGGGCGTTCACGACCCCGACGGCGGCGATCACGGCGGAGAACCCGACGACCACGCTGACGACGGCGTTGATCTGCACGAAGAGGTCGCGCTGCGCCTCGATCATCTGCGGGGTGGCGCTCCCCGCGCTCAGGGCGCGCATCTCGGTCTCGAGCACGTGCTGCATGATGCCGAGCGCGACCGCGAAGGTGACGAGCAGGGTGACGCCGATGACGAGCCCGATGGTCGCCCGCGAGGACCGTCCCGGCGCCCGCATCGCGTTCCGTCCGGCGAGCAGGACGACGGGGTCGTGCGAGCCGATGCGACCGATCAGCTGCAGCACGGGCGGCATCACGATCGTCGCCCCCACGGCGACCCCCGCGAAGGACACGAACCCGCCGAGCGCCGCCGGCAGGACCGCGATCGGGCTCAGCGAGCTCACCGCGAGCCCGAGCAGCATCAGCACGGCACCGCCGGCCATGAGCACGATCGCCCAGACCTTGCGGGCCGTACCGGACCGGACGTCGTCGTGGCTCGGCTCGACGGACGACGACAGCGCTTCGAGCGGTGTGACGGTGAGCACGCGGCGCGACCCGGCAGCGAAGGCACCCCAGGTGGCGAGGACGACGGCCACGACCGGCAGGACCAGCTCCCACGGGACGTACGTGTACTCGGCGTCGGGCAGGACCCCGTTGCCCCGCAGGACGACCACGAACAGGGCCGAGAGCGCGGTGCCCACGACGGCGCCGACGACCCCGCCGAGCACGCCGACGACCAGGCCCGTGCGGGTGATCCGCGCCCGCAGGGTCGCACCGGTCGCACCGACCAGCCGCTGCAGCGCGATGATCCGGGTCTGCCCGGCGATCAGGGTGGCGCAGGTGTTCGCGGTGACGATCGCGCCGACGTAGAGCGCGATGCCGAGGAACAGCCACCCGACCACCGACAGGATCGCCTTGATCGGTCCGAGGTCGGCGACCCCGGCGGCTCGGAGCGCCTCGGTCACGATCCCCGGCGCGATGACGAGGGCGGAACCGAACGTGGTGCCGAGTGCGGCCACCAGGACGGTGGGGGCGAAGGATCGGATGCCGTTCACGCTGCCGCCTCCATCCCGAGCATCGTCGTGGAGATCGCACCGGCATCCATCGCAGGGCGGTCGGCGACGATCCGGCCGTCGGCCAGGAACAGGATCCGGTCGGCGTTCGCGGCCGCCACCGGGTCGTGCGTGACCATGACGACGCTCTGGCCCCACTCCTGGACGGCACCGCGGAGGATCGCGAGCACGTCGCGCCCCGTGCGGGAGTCGAGCGCGCCCGTCGGTTCGTCGGCGACGACCACCGCCGGCCGCGAAGCGAGCGCCCGTGCGATGGCGACGCGCTGCTGCTGCCCGCCGGAGAGCTGGTGCGGACGATGGGTCAGCCGGTTGTTGAGCCCGAGCATCTCGACCAGCCGGTCGATCCAGGCGGTCTCCTCACGCGAGGGCTTGTGCCCACCGAGCAGGAACGGCAGCCGGATGTTCTCGCTGACGTCCAGCGTCGGGACGAGGTTGAACGACTGGAACACGAAGCCCAGCCGACGACGACGCAGCTCGGTGAGGTCCTTGTCGCCCAGGGCCGTGATGTCGACGCCGTCGATCTGGATCCGACCGGAGGACACGGCGTCGAGGCCGGCCGCGACGTGCATGAGCGTCGACTTGCCGGACCCGGACGGGCCCATCACCGCGGTGAACTCCCCCGCGCCGATGTCGACGCTGACGTCGTCGAGCGCGGTCACACGTCGGGCGTCGTCGCCGTAGTGCTTGGACACGTGGTCGAGGCGGATGATCGGGGCGTGGCTCGTGGTCATGCATCCACGATGGCGGTCAGCGGTCCTGTCCCGCGTCGCCCGGTCGGCTCCTGTGGATCGTCCGCTCGGCTCGGTTGCCTGTGGAGGGGTCATCCCCGCGGATGACCCGGCCTCAGTCGGCCTTGGTGACGAGCCCGTGTTCGTGGGCGAAGACGACGAGCCGCACCCGGTCGCGGAGTTCGAGCTTCGTCAGGACCCGCGAGATGTGCGTCTTCACGGTCGCCTCACTGACGTACTCGTGCTGGGCGATCTCGCTGTTGCTGAACCCCCGGGCGGCCAGGTCGAAGATCTCGCGCTCACGCGGGGTGAGGTCGGCGAAGGCCGCGGGGACGGCGGCGGCGCGGCCGACCGAGTCGTCGTACCGTCGCAGGAGCTCCCGCGTGGCCGACGCGGCGAACACCGCGGTGCCGGCGTGCACGGTCCGGACCGCCGCGAGCAGGAACTCGGGGTCGGCGTCCTTGAGCACGAACCCGCTCGCACCGGCGCGGATGGCCTTGGCTGCGGCCTCGTCGAAGTCGAACGTGGTCAGCACGAGCACCTTCGCGCCGTCGGTGCCGGACTGCTCGACGATGTGGCCGGTCGCCGTGATGCCGTCCATCACGGGCATCCGGACGTCCATCAGCACCACGTCGGGACGGGTCCGCCGGACGAGTTCGACCCCCTCGGCACCGTCGCCCGCCTCGCCGACGAACCGCAGGTCGGGCTGCGAGTCGATGAGCATCCGGATGCCGGTGCGGAACAGCGCCTGGTCATCGACGAGGGCGACGCGGATCGAGTGCTCGTCGGTCGGGATCGTGGTCATCGGGCGGTGCGCTCCTGCTCGGTCGGGGTGATCCGGCCGCGGGGCATCTGCCCGCTGGCCGGGACGGTCGGCATCCGGACGGCGACCGCGAAGTCGTCCCCCCGGGCCCCGGCGGTCATGGTGCCGCCGGTCATCACGGCGCGCTCGCGCATGCCGACCAGGCCGTGGCCCGTGCCGGGGCCGCGGACCCCGTCATCCGCACGACGGTTCACGACGGCGATCTCGACCGTGTCCGGCCGGTAGGTCAGGGCAGCACGCACCGGGCTGCCGGGCTCTCCGTGCTTGTACGCGTTCGTCAGGCTCTCCTGCACGATCCGGTAGACCGCGAGTTGCGTGGTGGTGGGCAGCCCCGCGGGGTCGCCCTCGCGTTCGACGCGCACGTCGAGCCCGAGCTGCCGCATCTCGTCGACGAGCCGGTCGATGTCGTCGATCTCGGGCGTCGGCGCGGTCCCCTGCTCGTGCCGGAGCGCGCCGAGGAGTTCGCGCACGTCGCCGAGGGCTCGCCGGGCCGTGGCCGAGATGGTGCTGAGGGCCTGGTCGGCCACCGCGGGGTCGGCCTTCAGGGCGTACCGGGCGCCGTCGGATTGCGCGATGACCACCGCGAGCGAGTGCGCGACGATGTCGTGCATGTCGCGGGCGATCCGCACGCGCTCCTGCTCGACTGCGACGGCCCGGTCGGCCCGCGCGGCGTCACGTTCGGCGAGCAGCTGGGCCTCGCGACTCATGCTCGCCGAGCGACGGGTCCGGACCACGAGTCCGGCGAGCCACGGCAGGAGCAGGAGGAGCAGGACGACGGCGAAGAACGAGAGCGTGACCTGCAGGGACTCCTGCAGCGGCGTGGAGGCGGTCTCGTAGGTGAGCCGGTTCTGGTAGTCGTCGAAGCCCATGTACGCCGCCGCGGCGACGGACCCGACGATCGCCGACACGAGCCCGGCCAGCCGCACACGGCGGCTGCCGTACGCACTCGTCGTGTACATGACGCCGGCGATGAACGCGTTCGACACGTCCGGCACCTGCAGGGTGACCATCTCGAAGACCGCGAACACCCACGCCACGGCCAGGGCGAGACCGGGTGACAGGCGCCGGAGTGCCAGGGCGCCGGTCATCCCGACGACGGTGACCACGGACAACGGCCCGTCGATCCCGCGCCCGCTGGCGACCAGCACGAGGCCGCCGAGCAGCACGGCGATCAGCAGGTCGGTGATGACCTGCGCGCGCAGCATGGGACGGAACACCCGTCCACGGTACGGCCGGCCGCTCGTCCCCGCGTCCCTCGCCCGGATGACCCGGGGTGCGAACGGCGGACGGTCAGAAGCCGAGGCGTCCGAGCTGCTTCGGGTCACGCTGCCACTCCTTGGCCACCTTCACGCGGATGTTCAGGTAGACGTGCCGGCCCCCGAGCAGCGACTCGATCTCGACGCGGGCCCGCGAACCGACGTCCTTCAGGCGCTCGCCCTTGTGTCCGATGACGATCGCCTTCTGGCTGTCCCGCTCGACGAACAGGTTCGCGAAGATGCGCAGGGGGCCGTCGGCGTCCTCGTCGGCGTCGGGCTCGACGATGTCCTCGATGACCACGGCGAGCGAGTGCGGCAGCTCGTCGCGGACGCCCTCGAGCGCGGCCTCGCGGATGAGCTCGCCGATGCGCTCCTCGTCGGTCTCCTCGGTCACCGCGCTCGAGTCATACAGCTGCGGCGACTCGGGCAGCAGGCTCGTGACGACGCCGAGCAGGTCTTCGAGCTGCATGCCCCGGGTGCCCGAGGTCGGCACCACGGCGTCCCAGTCGCGGAGCTTCGAGACGGCCAGCAGCTGCTCGCCGACGCGGTCCTTGGAGGCGCTGTCGATCTTGGTGACGATCGCGATCTTCTTGGCGCGCGGGTACTGGTCGAGCGTGTCGTTGATGAACCGGTCACCGGGACCGACGGGCTCGTTCGCCGGCACGCAGAACCCGATCACGTCGACGTCGCCGAGCGTGGACTGCACGAGGTCGTTGAGCCGTTCGCCGAGCAGGGTGCGCGGACGGTGGACGCCCGGGGTGTCGACGATGATGACCTGGCCGTCGGGCCGGTGCACGATCCCGCGGATGGCGCGCCGGGTGGTCTGCGGCTTGGACGAGGTGATGGCGACCTTCTCGCCCACCAGGGCGTTGGTCAGCGTCGACTTGCCGACGTTCGGACGGCCGACGAACGAGACGAAGCCCGCGCGGTAGGGCTTGTCCGAGCCGGCCTGGTTGGTGTCGGTGTCGGTCATGCGTGCGTGGTTCCCGTCGTGGTGGGTTCGGCGTCGTCGAAGGCGTCCTCGACGTCGGCCAGGGCATGGGTGCGCTCGGCGAGCACGGTGATGAGGTGGCGGCGCTTGCCCTCGACCCGGTCGGCGGTCAGGACGACCCCGGACACGGTGACGGTGTCGCCGGAGACCGCCAGGTGTCCGAGCTCCTTGGTGAGCAGGCCACCGGCGGTGTCGACGTCGTCGTCGTCGAGCTCGATGCCGAACAGGTCGCCGAGCTCGTCGATCGGCAGTCGGGCGGAGATCCGCCAGATGCCCGGTTCGACCTCGGTCCGGTCGACGACGGCGCGGTCGTACTCGTCGGAGATGTCCCCGACGAGCTCTTCGATGAGGTCCTCCATGGTCACGAGCCCGGCGACTCCGCCGTACTCGTCGACCACCAGCACCAGGTGGTTCTTGGCGACCTGCATGTGCCGCAGGGTGTCGTCGGCGTGCTTCGACTCCGGCACGAACTCGGCGGGCCGCAGCAGCCGGCTGACCCGCTCGCTGCGGGACGCCGGTCGTTCGTACAGCGACCGCGCGACGTCGCGCAGGTAGAGCACGCCCCGCACGTCGTCGCTGTCCTTGCCCGTCACCGGCATCCGGGACACTCCGGCGGCCAGGAACTGCTCCATGGCCGCGGCCAGCGTCTCTGCGCCGTCGACGGTGAGCATGTCCGTGCGGGGCACCATGACCTCGCGCACCAGGGTGTCGCTGAACTCGAACACCGAGTGGATGAGTTCGCGGTCCTCGTCCTCGAGCACGTTGCTCTCGGTGGCCTCGTCGACGAGCGAGAGCAGCTGCTCCTCGCTCGACACGGTGGAGGCGCTCCGGCCGCGGCCGGGGGTGACCCGGTCGCCGATCCGGACGAGCAGCCCGGCCAGCGGACCGAGCACGATGCGGACCCCACGGACGATGCCGCCGGTCGCACCGATCAGCCGCTCGGCGTGGGCGCGTCCGACGCTGCGCGGGCTCGACCCGACCAGCACGAACGACACCGCGGTCATGATCGCGGCGGAGAGCACGAGTGCGAGCCACCAGCTGTCGAAGGCGCGCACGAGGGCGATCGTCACGAGCACCGCGGCCGCGGTCTCGGCGAGGACGCGGAAGAAGTTCAGCGCGTTGACGTGCGCCCCGACGTCGTCCGCGATCGCCTCGATGGCGCGGCGGCGTTTGTTGCCCCTGGCGATCTCCTCGAGGTCGGCACGGGAGACCACCGAGAGCGCGGCGTCGCTCGCGGCGAGGAGCCCGCCGAGCACGACGAGCCCCAGCGCCACCGCGAGGAGTCCGGCGACGACGACCACCGGCTACCGCCCTCGGTGCTGGGCGGCGAAGGCGGTCAGGATCTCGCCCTGGATGCCGAACATCTCGGCCTTCTCGTCGGGCTCGGCGTGGTCGAAGCCGAGCAGGTGCAGGATGCCGTGGCAGGTGAGCAGCAGCATCTCGTCGGTGCTCGAGTGCCCGGCGGTCTTCGCCTGCTCCTCGGCCACCTGCGGGCAGAGCACGATGTCGCCCAGCAGCCCGGCCGGCGTGGGGTCGTCCTCGGTGCCGGGACGCAGTTCGTCCATCGGGAAGCTCAGGACGTCCGTCGGGCCGGGCTCGTCCATCCACCGCACGTGCAGCTGCTCCATCGCGCCCTCGTCGACCAGCACGATCGCGAGCTCGGCATCGGCGTGGACGTGCATCGCGTCCAGGGCGAAGGCGGCGAGCCGCTGGATCGCGGCCTCGTCCACCTCGACGCCGGACTCGTTGTTGAGCTCGATGCTCACCGGGTGCCTCCTCGGGCGTCGTTCTGGGGGTACGGGGGTCGTGCGCGGTCCTGCGGCGGGCGCCCACGGCGTTCGGCGCGGTTCGCTCCGTCGGGGTTGCCGACCGGGGCGGTGCCACGGCCACCGGGACGCTGCCCGGCCTGCTCGGCGAGGCGCTCCTCGTCGTAGACCGTGTAGGCGTCGACGATCCGGCCGACGAGGGTGTGGCGGACCACGTCCTCGCTGCCGAGACGGGCGAAGTGGATGTCCTCGACCTCGTCGAGGATGCGGGTCACGAGCCGGAGACCGGAGACGTTGCCCGGCAGGTCGACCTGGGTGATGTCACCCGTGATGACCATCTTCGAACCGAACCCGAGGCGGGTCAGGAACATCTTCATCTGCTCGGGCGTGGTGTTCTGCGCCTCGTCGAGCACCACGAAGGAGTCGTTGAGCGTCCGGCCACGCATGTACGCCAGCGGGGCGACCTCGACGGTGCCGGCCGCCAGGAGCTTCGGGACCAGCTCCGGGTCCATCATCTCGTTGAGGGCGTCGTACAGCGGGCGCAGGTACGGGTCGATCTTGTCGGTCAGCGTGCCCGGCAGGAAGCCGAGCCGCTCGCCGGCCTCGACCGCGGGACGGGTGAGGATGATCCGGTTGACCTCGCGCCGCTGCAGCGCCTGCACGGCCTTGGCCATCGCCAGGTACGTCTTGCCGGTACCGGCCGGACCGATGCCGAACGTGATGGTGTGCTCGTCGATCGCGTCGACGTAGGCACGCTGCCCGTCCGTCTTCGGGCGGACGGACTTGCCGCGGCTCGACACGATCGGGGTGCCGAAGGTGTCGGACGGCTTGCGGTCGTCGTCGAGGATCCGTGCCGACATCGGGATGTCGGCCGGGCCGATCTCCTGCCCGCGCCTGACCATGCCGACGAGCTCGTCGACGAGCGCCTTCGCGCGGGCGACGTCACGCTCGGGCCCGGTCAGCGTGACCTCGTTGCCACGGACGACGACCCGGACGCCCGGGTACTGGCGCTCGACCGTCTTGAGCAGACGGTCCTGGGGGCCGAGCAGCTGCACCATGGCGATGCCGTCGACCTGGAGCGAGACCGAGACGGGCTCGTCGTCGGCGGCGGTGGGCTGTACTGGTTCGTTAACCGGCAAGGGTGCCTTCCTGCAGTTCACCTGCGAGTACGTGCGCGTGCACGTGGAACACGGTCTGACCGGCGGCTTCGCCGGTGTTGAAGACGAGTCGGAACTGGCCGTCGGCGCGCTCGTCGGCGATGCGCTGCGCGGTGGCGACGACGTGGGCCAGCAGGTCGGGGTCGCCCGCTGCGAGTTCGCCGACGTTCGCGTACTGCTCGGTCTTGGGGACGACGAGCACGTGGACGGGAGCCTTCGGGGCGATGTCCTCGATCGCGATCACACGGTCGTCCTCGGCGACGATGGTCGCCGGGATCTCGCGCGCGATGATCTTGGAGAAGACGCTGGGCGTGCTGCTGCTCATGGCTCCATCGTAGGACGCGCCCGACGGCGTGGTCCGGCTCACCAGCGGCCCAGTCGCGCCTGCAGGACAGCGAGCGCCGCCGGTCCGGCGGTGGACGTGCGGAGCACGCTGTCGCCGAGTCGGACCCGCACGGCACCCGCGGCCTCGAGCCGGTCGAGCTCCGCGCCGTCGATGCCGCCTTCGGGGCCGACGACGAGTGCGATGTCCTCGGCCTCCGTCGGGGGTGCCCAGGTGGCGAGTCGCACGGTCGCGGTCGGGTCGAGCAGGACGAGGGCGGTCCCCTCCCCGAGCGCGGACACGAGCTGTCCGGTCGTCACCAGCGGCGCGACGACGGGCACGCGCGGTCGGATCGCCTGCTTTGCGGCCTCGTGCGCGATCGCTGCCCACCGGGCACGGCCCTTCTCGACCTTCGCGCCGTCCCACCGGGAGACGCTGCGCGCGGCTGACCACGGCACGACCCGGTCGACGCCGATCTCGGTCGCCGCCTGCACCGCCATCTCGTCACGGCCGCCCTTCGCCAGGGCCTGCACGAGGGTCAGCGACGGGCGCGGTGCATCCTGGTGCTCGACGGTCTCGACCGCGAGCTCCAGCGTGTCCTTGCCGAGCGTGGTGACCGGCCCGGACACCACGGTGCCCCGACCGTCGGCGATCCGCAGGACCTCACCGACCCGGACGCGCGCGACGGAGACCGCGTGCCGGCCCTCGGCGCCGTCGAGCGACACCGGGTCACCGACGGCGACGCCGTCCAGCGAGTCGACGAGGTACAGCGACGCCATCAGTGGTTGAAGAACCGGTCGCGGAGCTTGCCGAACATGCCCTGCTGGAACCGGGCGAGCTGCGGGGCGGTGGTCTTGTGCGACTTCGCGAGCTGCTCGACCAGCTGCCGTTCCTTGTGCGACAGCTTGGTCGGGGTGACGACCTGCACGCCGACCCGCAGGTCACCGCGGCCGTTCCCGCGCAGCTTCGTGATGCCGCGGTCCTTGATGACGAGGACGTCGGCGCTCTGCACGCCGGGACGGATCTCGAGCTCGACCGGACCGTCGAGGCCGTCGATCGTGGTGGTCGTGCCGAGGACGGCGTCGGTCATGCCGACCTCGAGCGTCGCCAGCAGGTCGTCGCCGTCACGGCTGAAGACGTCGTCGTGGCGTACACGGATCTCGAGGTACAGGTCGCCGGACGGACCGCCGGCCGGACCGACCTCGCCCTGGCCGGGCATCTGGAGGCGCAGGCCGGAGTCGACGCCCGCGGGGACGTCCACCGGCACGGTGCGACGTGCGCGGACGCGGCCCTGACCCTGGCAGGTCGGGCAGGGGCTCGGGATGACGGTGCCGTACCCGCGGCAGGTGCCGCACGGGGCGCTCGTCACGACGTTGCCCAGGAGCGAACGGACCTGGCGCTGGATGTGCCCGGAGCCGCCGCAGATGTCGCACGTGCGCGGGCTGGTGCCCGGTGCGCAGCAGGAACCGTGGCAGGTCTCGCACAGCACCGCCGTGTCGACCTCGACGTCCTTGTGGGTGCCGAAGACGACCTCGTCGAGGTCGACCTCGATGCGGAGCAGGGCGTCCTGGCCGCGCTCGGCACGGCTGCGCGGGCCCGAGCCACGGCCGCCGCCACCGCCACCGCCGAAGAAGGCGTCGAAGATGTCGCTGAAGCCGCCGGCGCCACCGCCGAAGGGGCTGTCGGCCTGCGGGCCGGCGTCGTACCGGCGCCGCTGCTCGGGATCGCTCAGCACGTCGTACGCGTGCGTCACGTCCTTGAAGCGCTCGGCGGCGTCGGGTGCCGGGTTCACGTCCGGGTGGAGCTCACGCGCCAGGCGGCGGTAGGCCTTCTTGATGTCGGCATCGGAGGCGTCTCGCTGGACGCCGAGGACGTCGTAGTGGTCTGCCACGTATCCCTCAGTCGGTTGGGTTCGGTCGGTTGGTCAGTGTTCGCCCAGGAGCTTGGACAGGTAGCGGGCGACGGCGCGGACGGCCGCCATGTTCGTGCCGTAGTCCATGCGGGTCGGTCCGAGGACGCCCAGGCGGGCCACCTCGCCACCGGCCAGGTAGCCGCCGGCGACGATGCTCGTGGCGTCGAGCCCGTACTCGGCGTTCTCGACGCCGATGCTGGCCGCCACCGCGATGTCGTCCACCTGCATCTCCCCGAACAGCCGGAGCAGGGTGACTTGTTCCTCGATCGCTTCGAGCACCGGGAAGAGGCCGCCGGAGAAGTCCTGCTCGCTCTTCGCCAGGTTGGCCGCACCGGCCATCAGCAGGCGGTCCTGCCGGTTCGCCGCGACCTGCTCGATGAGCGTGGCGACGACGACCCCGCCGAGCGTCTGGGCGTCGGGGCGGAGCTGCTGCGGCACGGCTCGGAGCGCGGTCGGGACGTCCTGCAGCAGGAGCCCCACCGTCGCGCCGTTCACCACGGTGCGGAGTTCGCCCAGCGAGTCCTCGTCGAGCGGGACGTCGGTCTCGACCACGCGCTGTTCGACGCGGGCGGTGTCGGTGATGAGCACCACCATCAACCGTGCGTCTCCGAGCCGGACGAGCTCGACGTGCTGCACCCGGGCTCGCACCATCGAGGGGTACTGCACCAGGGCGACCTGGTTGGTGAGCTGGCTGAGCAGCCGGACGGTGCGCCCGAGGACCTCGTCGAGGTCGTTCGGGGCGCCGAGGAAGGTCTCGATGGCGTGCCGCTGCGCGCTGGAGAGCGGACGGGCACCCGCCAGGTGGTCCACGAAGACGCGGTACCCCTTGTCGGTCGGCACCCGGCCGGACGAGGTGTGCGGCGCGGCGATCAACTGCTCGTCCTCGAGCAGGGCCATGTCGTTGCGGATCGTCGCGGCGCTGACCCCGAAGGCGTGCCGCTCGACGATGGTCTTCGACCCGACGGGTTCACGCGACGCCACGTAGTCACGCACGATGGCCTTGAGGACCTCGAGGCTGCGTTCACTGACCACGAGCGCCTCCTTTCCCGATCGACCTGGCACTCGGACGTGTCGACTGCTGATCCTACGCCCGACCGCTGACGGCCCGGGACTTCCGGGCGGTCGGCCGATACGCTTCCGCCATGACCTACGGACAGCAGCCCGACGGCCCCGGACCCGAGCAGCCCGGCGGCCCGTACGGCCACGGCCCCGGTGGCCCCCAGCAGCCCGGCGGGACCCAGTACCCCGGCGGGCCGCAGTACCCCGCCGGCTACACCCCGCCCCAGCCGATGAGCCCGGAGGACCAGCGCCTGTGGGCCACGCTGACGCACATCGGTGGCATCTTCTTCACCGTCGTCGCGCCGCTCGTCGCCTACCTGGTCCTCCGCGATCGAGGCGGCTTCATCCGGGAGCACACCCGGGTCGCCCTGAACTTCCACATCACGATGGCGATCGCGTACTTCGTCGGTTCGCTCACCTCGGTGTTCGGCGTCGGGTTCCTGATCATCCTCGCCGCTGCGATCGTGTCGCTGATCTTCAGCATCATGGCGGCGGTCGCCGCGAACCAGGGCCAGTTCTACCGCTACCCGCTCTCGATCGAGTTCATCAAGCAGTAAGCGGCAAGCACTCCGCAGCGAGCAGGCCGCTCAGTCGAGCAGCTCCCGCACCACCGCGTCGGCGAGCAGGCGACCCTGCAGGGTCAGGTCGATCCGTCCCCGCACCGCGGCCGACCCGTCCACGAGTCCGCGTGCGATGAGGCCGGCGACACGGCCACGGGCCTCCTGGCGGATCTCGCTCGTCGCGAGCTCCCCGCGGACCCGCGCCGCCAGCAGCAGGCGCTCGACGTACCGCGTCTCGTCGTCGATGGTCTCGCGGCCGGCGGCCGGCGACTCCCCCGACAGCACCCGGTTCGCGTACGCGGCCGGGTGCTTGACGTTCCACCAGCGCGTGCCGGCGACGGCGGAGTGCGCGCCGGGGCCGACGCCCCACCAGTCGTGGCCCTTCCAGTAGGACAGGTTGTGTCGACTCGCGTGCGCGTCGCCGCGCGACCAGTTCGACACCTCGTACCAGGAGTAGCCGGCGTCGCCGAGCACCTGGTCGGCGAGCTCGTACATGTCGGCGGCCAGGTCGTCGTCGGGGGCGGGGAGCTCGCCGCGGGCGACCATGCGGCCCATCGCGGTGCCGTCCTCGACGATGAGCGAGTACGCCGACACGTGGTCGGGCTCGCAGGCGATCGCGGCGTCGAGCGAGGTCCGCCAGTCGGCGAGGGACTCCCCCGGCGTCGAGTAGATGAGGTCGAGCGAGACGTCGAGTCCCTGCTGCTTCGCGAGGTCGACGACGACGGGGACCCGGAGCGGGTCGTGCGTGCGGTCGAGCGTGGCGAGCACGTGCGGCACGGCGGACTGCATGCCGTAGCTGATCCGGTTGAAGCCGCCGGCCCGCAGGGTCTCGAGCGACGCGGCGTCGACGGAGTCCGGGTTCGCCTCGGTGGTGACCTCGGCCCCGGGCAGGATGCCCCAGGTGTCGTCGATCGCACGGAGGATCATCGCCAGGTCGGACGCCGGCAGCATCGTCGGTGTGCCGCCGCCGAAGAAGACGGTCGACACCGGCCGCCGCGGCACACCGGAACGATCGAGCACGGTCGCGGCCCACTCGATCTCGCGCACGGCGTGCCCGGCGTAGTCGTCGCGACGGACGCCGCGGAGCTCCGACGCCGTGTAGGTGTTGAAGTCGCAGTAGCCGCAGCGCACGCGGCAGAACGGCACGTGCACGTACACGCCGAAGGGGACGTCACCGGCGGCGGGAGCAGCCCCCGGCCCGGCAGCGGAGCCCGCTGCCGCCCACGGGGTGATCAGGCCGTCCGCTGGTGCTGGATCGGCGATCGGGAGAGCACTCGGCATGGAGTCCATTGTCCGTCATGATGGGAGCCATGGAGCACCATCCCGTCCCCACCACGGTCCTGTGGGACATCGACGGCACCCTCGTGATGAACGCGTCGTCCCCGGGCAACCTCTACCACCTCGCCCTCGAGCGGGCGGTTGGCCGCGACCTCACCCTGAGGGTCGGGCACCAGCACGGCCGGACCGACGCCGGGCTCATCGCCGAGCACGTGCACGCCCACGCGTTCGAGGACACCCTGATCCCCTCGGTCAGCCGGCACCTGCACGACCTCACCGCCGAACGGCACGCGTCCGGCGACCACCGCAGCCCGGTCCCCGGTGCGAAGCCGCTCCTGGCCCGGTTCGCCGAACTCGGCTGGCGCAACGGCCTGCTCACCGGCAACTCCGAGTACCGCGCCCGGGTGAAGCTCACCGGCGCCGGGTTCGACGCCGACGTCTTCGACTGGGAGCACTCGTACTTCGGGGACACCGAGGTCGAGCGGGCCGGGGTCACCCTGCGCGCCGCCGCGGAACTGGTCGGCACCCGGGCGGTCATCGTCGGCGACACCCCGCGCGACGGCGAGGCCGCGGACGCCGCGGGCATCCCCTTCCTGGCCGTGGCGACGGGTGTCTACGACGTCGATGCGCTGCGGCACACGAACGCCGTGACCGTCGCGCGCGACTGCCAGCAGGACGCCGCCCTCATCGAGGACGCGATCGCCGCGCTCCCACCGCTCCGCTGAGGAGCAGGAGCGGGCCGGAGCGGGCGGGGTCGCGAGACCGCGAGCGACCGCGACGGCGACGGCGACCGCGACCGCGACGCCTAGTCGCCCCGCAGCGCCGCCAGGTACTTCTCCGCCATGACCTTCTGCTGCCGCCGCACGAACGGCGCCACGAAGCGCCACTTCCGGCTCGCCGGCTGCGAGAACTGCCGGACCTGCAGCCACACCGAGCCGTCCGGGGTGCGCTCGACGACGAACGACTCCTCGCCGGAGAGCGGGTGCCCCTCGAGCGTCCCGTAGGCGAAGCCCTTGCGGTCGTGCTCGTCGATGATCGACACGACGCGCACCGGTGCCAGCACGGTCTGCCCGAACGCGTGGATCGTCAGCGTCGCGCTCGTGCCCGCCGTCAGCAGCGGGGTGCCGTCGGGCGCGAACTTCTCGACCCGGGGCGTCCCGATGGACGCCGGGGCGATCGGCACACCGTCGTCGTCGAAGGTCACCGGGTTGTACCGGACCTCGTCGTCGTCGGGCTGCTCCTCGACGCGCACACGGACACCGCTGCGCTCCTGGATCTGCCACGTGAGCGCCTGCACGACGGCGGTCTCGAACCGCTGGTCACCGTGTCCGATCCGCGCGCGCGACTCCGCCGGCGTGAAGCCGTCCGGCGGGTAGGTCATGAGGTCCGACGCCTGGGTCGCCCCCACCGCGCCGTACGTCAGGGCGGTCCGGTAGCTCCCGCGGATGCTCATGCTGCCATGGTACTTGGGCGGGCCGCCCCGGATCGAACCGATCCACGCTCACCTCCGTCGGATCGGCCCACCCGCCGTGCACCCCGAACTGGAGGCCCGACAACCGTCCGCCCCGGGGCTATCGTCAGCAGGTGCCCCGCCCCACCCCCGCCCGCCCGCGGTCCGTCGACCGCCGGACCGCCGTCCTCGCCGCGCTCACGCTCGTCGCGTTCGGCGTGGCGGCGACCGCCCGGGTGCTGGTGGACGTGACGACCTCTGCCGCAGCGTCGCCCGCCCGGTACGCCACCGCCGCGATCGCCCCCGAGTCGTGGAACGGCTTCGACACCGCGAACGTCATCGCCGCCGTCGGGGCGAGCTGCGCCGGTGCCGGGGTGCTGCTGTTCGGCGCCGCACTGGTGTCGGCGGTGCGGCGTGATCGCGGCCGCCGGCTGGCGCTGGCCCTCGCGGTCGTGACGCTGGCGATGGTGGTCGGCGCCGTGGTCGCCGGGGTGGCCTCCGGCGAGCAGACCGACTTCGACGCGGCTGCCCACTGGGCCATCCTGCGGACCGCACTGGCGGGACTGGCCGCAGCGAGCCTCCCGGCCCTCTGCCTGGCCGCCCTGCGGGCCCGCACCCGCCGGACCGGCTGAACCGGCGCTACTTCTTCTTCTCTTCGACGTCGCCGGAGAGCGCCGCGATGAAGGCCTCCTGCGGGACCTCGACCCGACCGATGGTCTTCATGCGCTTCTTGCCCTCCTTCTGCTTCTCGAGGAGCTTGCGCTTGCGGGTGATGTCACCGCCGTAGCACTTCGCCAGGACGTCCTTGCGCATCGCGCGGATGCTCTCGCGGGCGATGATGCGGGCGCCGATGGCGGCCTGGATCGGCACCTCGAACTGCTGGCGCGGGATGAGCTTGCGGAGCCGCTCGGTCATGAGCGTGCCGTAGGCGTACGCCTTGTCGCGGTGCACGATCGCGCTGAAGGCGTCGACCTGGTCGCCCTGCAGCAGGATGTCGACCTTGACGAGGTCGGCGGCCTGGTCGCCGGTGGGCTCGTAGTCGAGCGACGCGTAGCCCTGGGTCTTGCTCTTCAGCTGGTCGAAGAAGTCGAAGACGATCTCGCCGAGGGGCATCTCGTAGCGGATCTCGACGCGGTCCTCGCCGAGGTACTCCATGCCGAGCAGGGAGCCGCGGCGCTGCTGGCAGAGCTCCATGATCGCGCCGACGTAGTCCTTCGGGGCCAGGATCGCGGCGCGGACCATCGGCTCGCGGACCTCGACGATGCGCCCGGTCGGGAACTCCGAGGGGTTCGTGACCTCGGTCACGGCGTTGTCCTCGGTCGTGACCTCGTAGATGACGCTCGGGGCCGTGGTGATGAGGTCGAGGCCGAACTCGCGGGACAGCCGCTCGGTGATGATCTCGAGGTGCAGCAGCCCGAGGAACCCGCAGCGGAACCCGAAGCCGAGCGCGACCGAGGTCTCCGGCTCGTAGACCAGTGCGGCGTCGGAGAGCTTGAGCTTGTCGAGCGCCTCGCGGAGCACCGGGTAGTCGCTGCCGTCGATCGGGTACAGGCCCGAGAACACCATCGGCTTCGGGTCCGTGTAGCCGGGCAGCGCCTGGGTCGCGGGCTTCTGCGCGCTCGTGACGGTGTCGCCGACCTTGGACTGGCGGACGTCCTTCACACCGGTGATCAGGTAGCCCACCTCGCCGACGGACAGCCCCTTCGTGGGCTTCGGCTCCGGGCTCGAGACCCCGATCTCCAGGATCTCGTGCGTCGACTTGGTCGACATCATCTGGACCTTCTCGCGGGGCGAGATGGTGCCGTCGATCATGCGGACGTAGGTGACGACGCCGCGGTAGCTGTCGTAGACCGAGTCGAAGATCATCGCGCGGGGCGCCGCCTCGGCGTCGCCGACGGGGGCCGGAACACGACGGACGACCAGGTCGAGGAGCTCCGGCACGCCGACGCCGGTCTTGCCGGACACCCGGAGGACGTCCTCGGGCTTGCCACCGATCAGCTGTGCGAGCTCGGCGGCGTACTTGTCCGGTTCGGCCGCCGGGAGGTCGATCTTGTTGAGGACCGGGATGATCTCGAGGTCGTTCTCGAGCGCCAGGTACAGGTTCGCGAGCGTCTGCGCCTCGATGCCCTGGGCGGCGTCGACGAGCAGGATCGCGCCCTCGCAGGCGGCCAGGGAGCGCGAGACCTCGTACGAGAAGTCGACGTGCCCGGGGGTGTCGATCATGTTCAGCGCGAAGGTCTCACCGTCGAGTTCCCACGGCATGCGCACGGCCTGCGACTTGATCGTGATGCCGCGCTCGCGCTCGATGTCCATGCGGTCGAGGTACTGCGCACGCATCGCGCGGTCCTCGACGATGCCGGTGATCGACAGCATGCGGTCGGCCAGCGTCGACTTGCCGTGGTCGATGTGCGCGATGATGCAGAAGTTGCGGATCGCGTCGGCCGGGGTCGCTGCGGGCTCCAGCGGAGCGGATGCTTGTGGGCTCACGGTTCCTCAGGTGGGTCGGACGGTCGCAACAGTCTCCCACGCTTCACCCGACCTGGAGGCACGGCGCGCGTCCGCCACGCACGGTGCGGGTTCGGTGCTTGTTTGGTGCGCGTTCGGTGCTTGTTTGGTGCGCCCTCGCGCCGGCGTGCTGGACCTCGCACGGTGCGACGTCGGCGGGGCCGTGCGCAGTCGACCGCCCGGTGACCGGATGCTGCGCTGCACGGGGCGAGCCGCCTCGCACCAGGTGGAGGACCACGCACCGTGCGCCGTCCTGCCGACCCGGCACCGGGCCTCCTGGCCGTGTGGATCGCGCGTCAGACGGTCGCGTGCGCCGGAGCCGGCAGGGCACCGAGGCCGCGCCGGAGGTCGTCCGCGGTGGCTGCGAGGCAGACGCGGATCCAGCCCTCGCCGGTGCGTCCGAAGGCGCTGCCCGGTGCGACGGCGACCCGCTCGCGCTGCAGGAACCCGAGCGCCCACTCGGCGATGTCCCCGTCGGAGGCGTGCGACATGTCGACCCACAGGTAGAACGCCCCGCGCGGGTCGAGGTACCGGATGCCGTCGGCGTCGAGCGTCTCCTTCGCGACCTCGAGGTTCGCGCGGTAGTGCTCCCGGGCGTCGCGCACCGCGGAGTGGTCCCCCACGATCGCCGCGAGGGCCGCGTACTGGTCGGGTTCGGCGACGCAGCTGATCATGGCCTCCTGCGTGGTCCGCATCGTCGCGCCGAGCCCCTTCGGCGTGACGAGGTAGCCGACGCGGACGCCGGTCATCGCGTACGTCTTGCTGAGCGAGAACGCCGAGAACACGCGGTCGTCCTCGTCGAGCGCCGCCAGGCTGACGTGCCGGGTGCCGTAGGTGAAGTACTCGTAGACCTCGTCGCTGATGACCCAGAGGTCGTGCCGCTTCGCGAAGGCCAGCAGCGCGCGCAGGGTCTCCTCGCCGAAGACCGAGCCGAGCGGGTTCGACGGCGAGTTGACGACGATCACCCGGGTGCGTTCGGTGACGCTCGCCTCGAGGGCCTGCAGGTCGGGTTCGAACCCGTGCTGCGGCTCCAGCCGGTACGGCACCGGGGTCGCCCCGATGATGTGGGCGTTCATCGTGAAGGTCGTGTAGCCGGGGTCCGGCACGAGCACCTCGTCGCCCGGGCTCAGCGTCAGCGTCATCGCCTGGAACAGTGCCTGCGTCGCACCGATCGTCATCCAGATCTGCTCGAGGTCGGCCTCGATCCGGTTCTCACGGCGGAGCTTGTCGCGGACGGCTTCGCGGAGGGGCGCGATCCCGCCGTTCGGGGTGTAGCCGGTGCGGTCCTCGGTCCAGGCACGACGGGCCGCCTCGCCGATGTGCGCCGCCACCGGGACGTCCGGCTCGCCGATCACGAGCATCGTGACGTCGGTGCCGCTCGACTGCAGCAGGGCTGCCTGCTCGAAGACCCTCCGGATGCCGGAGGCGGGCACGGTGTCGATGCGCGGTGCGAGGGAGGGCATGTCCGTCACGGTATCCGGTGCGTGTTGCCGTGGGGTTTCGGCGCGGTCGGCCGCGGGCTTCCGCCGATCCGGCGGTGTTTCGTGCTTTGGTGGCAGCCCGCTTGCCTGGTAGTGTTGGTGGCTGGCTTCCGCGTTCCCCGCCCACGGGTGGAACGCGATGCGACCAAGGGCCCCTCTACCCTGCGGTCGCGCCCACCCGTACGAGACGAGCAGGAGCAATTCATGGCGAACATCAAGTCGCAGATCAAGCGCATCAAGACCAACCTCAAGGCCACCGAGCGCAACAAGGCCTACAAGTCGGAGCTCAAGACGCACATCCGTCGTGCCAACGACGCCGTCGCCGCCGGCGACAAGGACAAGGCCGTTGCCGCCCTGGCCCTCGCGTCGAAGAAGCTCGACAAGGCCGTGAGCAAGGGTGTCATCCACAAGAACCAGGCCGCGAACCGCAAGTCGGCCATCGCGAAGAAGGTCTCGTCGCTCTGACGTCCTGACCCTTCTGGTCCGAAGGCCCCGCACCGTTGGTGCGGGGCCTTCGTCGTGTGTGGGGCTTTGGATTCGCTTCGTGAGCAGGAACGGTCGGGTCGCGATGGCGGACCCGACCGTTTCTGCTCACGAAGCGCCGGCCGACCGGCGCGAGGGACGGCCGGGAGGCCCGACTCGCCTCAGCGGGACTCGCCGCGTCGGGCGATGGTGCGGACCATGACCTCGAGCGCGTAGTGCGCGTCGCGCGAGCCACCCTTCACCGCGGTGTCGGCCTCGGCGATGCTGATGATGGCGTTGGCCAACCCGGACTCGCTCCAGCCGGCGACGTCACGCTGCGCGCGCTGCACCTGCCACGGCGCCATGCCGAGCGCCGAGGCCGCCTGCCCGCTCGGACCCCGGAAGGCGCTGACCTTCGCCATCGTGCGGATCTTGCTCGCGAACGCGGCGACGATCGGCACGGGTGCCTCCCCGGTGGCCAGGGCGTGCCGCAGCTCGACGATCGCCGGTGCCGACCGGCCCGCGAGCGCGATGTCGGCGACCTTGAACGCGTTCGTCTCGACGCGACCGCCATAGTACTTGTCGACGACCTTGTCGGTGATCTCCTCGGCCTCGTCCGCCAGGAGCTGTCGGCAGGCGGCGGCGAGTTCGGCGAGGTCGTCGGCGAACGCGGTCACCAGGGTCCGGACGGCGGAGGGCGCGATCCGGCGTCGTGCGGCGCGGAACTCGGCGTTCACGAAGTCGATGCGGTCGGTCTCGCGCTTGAGTTCGTCGCACAGCACCTCGACCCCGCCGCCGACACCGCTGCGGATCGTGTCGAGGAGCTTCTTGCCGCGGACACCACCCCCGTGCCGGAGCACCAGGGTGACGTCGTCGGCGGGGGCCTGCAGGTACGAGATCGTCTCGGTGATGAAGGCGTCGGTGCACTTCTCGACGTTCGTGACCTGCACGAGTCGCGGCTCGCCGAACAGCGACGGGCTGGCGAGGGTCGCGAGGAGCCCGGGGGCGTACTGGTCGGCTTCGAGGTCGTGCACCTCGAGTGCTGGGTCCTCGCCCTGCAGCAGGTCCTTCAGCACACCGCGGGCGCGGTCGGCGAGGAACGCTTCGGGTCCGGTGATGAGCACGACGGGCGCCGGACGGATCCCCGACCAGGGCACCTGGTCGATCTTCGCTGCGGCGCGCGCGGGCTTCTTGGCGGCCATGTGGTCCTTCCGGTGGTGCCGGCCCGGACGGTGCCGGGTCGAGTGGTGCACCGTCGATCCTACGGGCGGCCGCCGACGACGAGCGCTCCGTCCACACACGCACCTCGTCGCTGCCGGACCGGGCGAGCACCACGGTGCCGAGCTCGTCGGTGCGGAGCGGCAGCGTGCCCGCGGCCTCGAGCATGCCGAGGGCCGATGCCGTCGGGTGTCCGTAGCTGTTGTCCGCGCCGACCCCGACGAGACCGACCCGCGCGGTGAGCTCCCGGTAGAGCTGCGGGTCCTGGTCCGCCGAGCCGTGGTGCGCCACCTTCACGACGTCGATCGGCCCCACCGGCAGCTCCCCGGCGTGCCGGAGCCGACGCTGCGACGACTCCCCCAGGTCGCCGAGGAAGACCCCGGTCAGGCACGCCGGACAGGCGTCTCCGTCGGCCGGCCCCGTGGCCAGCACGATGCTCGCGTCGTTGCCGGCGGCACGGTCGCCGACCAGCGGCCACACCACACGCCAGGCGAGCGGCCCGAGGGTTCCGGAGACACGGTCGTCGGCCGTCCGCACGTCGACACCGGCACGTCGGAGGTCGTCGACCACCCGTTCGTCCGACGCACGTCCGACGGGTCCGACCAGGGCGGTCTCGACGGCGCCCGCCACCGCGCCCACCGCGCCCACGTGGTCGCGGTCGAAGTGCGTCAGGACGAGCAGGTCGATCCTCGTGACCCCGAGCAGGTCCAGGCACGCCCGGAGCCGTTCCTCGTCGTCGCCGGTGTCCACGAGCGCGACGGCGTCGTCACCGCGGAGCAGCACGGCGTCCCCCTGCCCGACGTCGCACGCGGCGACCGACCAGTCCCCCGGTACCGAGCCCCGGACGACGAGCACCGGGACGGTGACCGCTGCGACACCGACGACGACCACGACCCCCGCGGCGAGCAGCAGCCGGGAGCCGATCCACCCCCGGACCAGCACGGCGACCGCGATGCAGCCGCACACCAGCACGGCGGCGGCCACACCGAGCACACCGGCCGGCCAGGGTGCCGAGGCGTACGGCAGGGCCGCCGCCCCGTGTGCGATGCCCCCGACGGCGGCGGCCGGGACCCACGCGACGGCCGCGAGCCCCTGCGCACCCACCGGCCACACCGGAGCGAGACCACACGCGGCGAGTCCGACCACCGTGACGACCGGCGCGAACGGCTCCGCCAGCAGGTTCGCCGGCACCGCGTAGGTCGGGAGCGCCGCCGACAGCGGGATCGTCACCGGCCAGCACGCCACCTGCGCCGCGACGGGGATCGCGAGGGCCGCGGCGAGCGGCGGCCACACACGACGAGCCAGGAGCTCGGTGAGCGGCGGGCCGAGCACCACGATCCCGCTCGTGGCGAGCACGGACAGGGCGAACGCGAACGACCGTGCGAACCAGGGGTCGACGACGAGCATGCCGACCGCGGCGAGGGCGATGAGCGGGACGCCACGCACCGGTCGACCGGCCAGGTGCACGACGAGCACCACGATCGCCATCACCGTCGCCCGGACGATCGAGGGGTCGGGCCGCACGAGCACGACGAAGACCAGGAGCACGCCGACGGCCGCCGCCGCTCGGGGGCCTCTCGGTAGCCCGCAGGCACGGCCGAGGACCACGACGAGGCCGACCACCACCGCGCAGTTCGCCCCGGACACCGCCGTCAGGTGCGTCAGCGCCGAGGTCTCCATCGCTGCCTCGGTCGTCGGGTCGAGGCCGGAGCGGTCCCCGATCGCGAGTCCGCGCAGCAGTGCCGCTCCGGGCTGCGGCAGGTCGGCAGTGGCCCGGACGAAGGCCTGTCGCGCGGTGTCGGTGGCGCCGAGCAGTCCGTCGGGCGGCACCGACGACGGCGTCCCGCGCGCGAACGCCACGAACGCGGTCGCCGATCCGGGTTCGTCCGGCTGCACGGCGGCGGTCACGGTGACCCGGGCACCGGCTGCCAGCACGGCACCCGGTGCACCGCCGTGCTGGTCGGGAACGAGCCGGACCGGCACGCGGAGCCCGTCGAGGTCGTCCGCACGCACGAGCGTCGCGGTGACGGAGCGGTCACCCGGCACGAGGTCGCGGGTCAACACCGCCTCGACGTCCACGCGCCCCGCCCCCGGACCGGCGACGAGCGTGCGGAGCGGTTCCGGAGCCCGCCGGGACTCTCCCACGGTGACCGACACCGCGAGCAGCGTCGTCAGGGCCCCCGCGACGAGCAGCAGCCCGGCGACGGCCGGTACGACGCCGGTGCCCCGACGCCACCGGAGAACGATCCCGCTGACGCCGGTCAGGAGCGCCACAGCGCCACCGACCACGGGTGCCACGTCGGGCACGCCGACGAGCAGGGCGGTCGCGATCCAGGCGACAGCCACCGGCACCGCGACCCGCAGGTCGGTCGCACTCGGCGCGAGCTGCACCGTCGCCCCTCAGACCCGCACACGATCGCGGAGCTCGGCGAACCGCACGTCGCCGATGCCGCTGACGTCGAGCAGGTCCTCGACCGCGGTGAACCGGCCATGCTCGTCACGCCAGGCGATGATCCGCCCGGCCAGCCCCGGTCCGATGCCGGGCAGGGTCTCGAGCACGGCCTGGTCGGCGGTGTTCAGGTCGACGACGGCGGACTCCTCGCCCCCGGTGCCCGCCGAGCCACCGCCGCTCCCGGCCCCGGCAGCGGCAGCGGCAGTCGGCCCGGCGGCAGCACCGTCTGCCACCGGTCCGAGCGCCTCAGGTACCTCCTGTTGCCCGACCCGCGGCACGTACAACCGCTCGCCGTCCGTCAGCACCCGGGCCAGGTTCAGCCGGTCGAGGTCGGCGTCATCGTTGGCCCCACCGGCACGTTCGAGCGCGTCACCGACCCGGCTCGATGCCGGCAACTCGACCACACCGCTCCGCCGCACCGCCCCGAGCACGTGCACCACGACGCGCCCGGCACCAGGAGCGGACGGAGCAGCACCGGCAGACGCACCAGCCGCCGGCGACGGGCCGCCCGACGCCGCACCGGCCGTCGGCGCCCCACGCACGACGACCCCGCCCGTTCCTCCAGCACCCTCGCCACCACCCGACACCAGCGCCCCGACGAGCACCACGAGGACGGCGACCACCACCACGACAGCCGCCAGCACCACGGCGGCCCGCGGTGACAGCGCGAGACGGGACCACCAGGGTCCGGGAGACGACGGGGACGACATGCCCCGAACGCTACGGAGCCCGGCCGATCGGCCGGGCTCCGGAGTTCACACCCGTGGACGGGCGCCGCGAACGCCCCTGCTGTGAGGGACGACGCCAGCGACGGTCGCTACCCCTTGATGGCGATGTTCACGAGCTTCGGCGCCCGGACGATCACCTTCACGATCTCGCGGTCACCGATGTACCGCTGCACGTTCGCCGACGACCGTGCGAGCTGCTCGAGCTCGTCCGCCTCGATCGACTTCGACACCTCGAACGAGTCACGCACCTTGCCGTTGACCTGTACGACGGCCGTCAGGGTCTCCTGCACGAGCAGCGTCGGGTCGGCCTTCCGCCAGCCGTACGTGGCGACGGTGGCCTCGTAGCCCAGCCGCTCCCACATCTCCTCGCCGGTGTACGGCGCGAAGACGCTCAGCCCGAGCGCGATGGTCTCGACGGCCTCGCGCACGGCGGGGTCACCGGCACCGGGGCCGCTGTCGATCGCCTTGCGGGTGACGTTGACCAGGTCCATCAGTCGCGCGATCACGACGTTGAACTTGAACGACTCCATCATCCCGGGGGCGTCCGCGAGGAACCGGTGCGTGACCTGGCGGAGAGCCCGGTCGCCGTCGGCCCACACGACGTCGCGTGCGGACGTGACGTCGAGCGCCAGGCGGTACGCCCGCGCCAGGAAGCGTGCGGAGGCGGACGGGGAGACGTCCTCCCAGTTGATGTCGTCCTCCGGCGGGCCGGCGAAGCCCATCACCAGTCGGATGGCGTCGACGCCGTTCGCGTCGAGCTCGTCGCCGAGCGAGACGCCGCCCTTCGACTTCGACATCTTCGAGCCACCGGACAGCACCATGCCCTGGTTGAGCAGCGCCGAGAACGGCTCGGTGAAGTCGAGGTACCCGAGGTCGAACAGGACCTTCGTGACGAAGCGGGCGTAGAGCAGGTGCAGGATCGCGTGCTCGATGCCGCCGATGTACTGGTCGACCGGAGCCCAGCGGCGCGCGGCTGCCGGGTCGAACGCCTGGGTGTCGTCGTTCGCCGACAGGAACCGCAGGAAGTACCACGACGAGTCGACGAAGGTGTCCATCGTGTCGGTGTCGCGGAGCGCGGGCGTGCCGTCGACGGGGTTCGGGACGTTCACCCAGTCGGTCGCGCCACCGAGCGGGGACGTGCCCTTCGGCTTGAGGTCGAGCCCCTCGGTGTCGGGCAGCACGATCGGAAGCTGGTCCTCGGGCACCGGGTGCTCGGTGCCGTCGGCGCCGTGGATGATCGGGATCGGGGTGCCCCAGAAGCGCTGGCGCGAGATGAGCCAGTCGCGCAGGCGGTAGGTCTTGGCGGCACGGCCGGTGCCGCGCTCTTCGAGCAGCGCGATGGCAGCGGTGATGGCGTGCTGCTTCGACATGCCGTCGAGCGGCCCGGAGTTGATCATCCGGCCCTGACCCGTCAGCGCTTCGCCGGTGGCGACCGGGTCGAGGGTCGGCACGTCGAAGTCGTCGAGCGTCGCGCCCTCGGGGATGACCGGGATCGCCCCGGTGACGGCGGCGTTCGTGTCGACGACCACCTTGACGGGCAGGTCGAACGCCCGCGCGAAGTCGAGGTCGCGCTGGTCGTGCGCGGGCACGGCCATCACGGCGCCGTGGCCGTAGTCGGCGAGCACGTAGTCGGCAGCCCAGATGGGCAGGCGCTCCCCCGTGAGCGGGTGGATCGCGGACCGGCCGAGCGGCACGCCGGTCTTCGGGCGGTCGGCGTTCTGCCGGTCGATTTCGGACGTCTTCTGCGTCGCCGTCAGGTAGGCGTCGAAGTCGTCACGGACGGAGGCCGGCACCGACGGGTCGGCGACCAGCGAGGCAGCCAGGTCGGAGTCCGGCGCGACGACCAGGAACGTCGCCCCGTGGATCGTGTCCGGACGCGTGGTGAACACCGTGACGGGCTCGTCGCGGCCCTCGATCACGAAGTCGACGTCGGCACCGACCGAGCGGCCGATCCAGTTGCGCTGCTGCGCGATGACCTTCGCCGGCCACCGCCCCTCGAGCTGGTTCAGGTCGTCGAGCAGCCGGTCGGCGTAGTCGGTGATCTTGAAGTACCACTGCGTGAGCTTCTTCTTCACGACGACGGCGCCGGAGCGGTCCGAGGTGCCGTCGGGCAGGACCTGCTCGTTCGCGAGCACGGTCTGGTCCACCGGGTCCCAGTTGACCCAGCTGTCCTTGCGGTACGCCAGGCCCTTCTCGTACATCTTCAGGAACAGCCACTGGTTCCACTTGTAGTACTCGGGGTCCGAGGTGTGGATCTCGGTGGTCCAGTCGAACGACGGCGCGTAGCGCTTGAAGGACGCCTTCTGCTGCTCGATGTTCGCGTAGGTCCAGTCCTTCGGGTCCACCCCGCGCTTGATCGCCGCGTTCTCGGCGGGCAGCCCGAAGGAGTCCCAACCGATCGGGTGCAGCACGTTGAAGCCCTGCTGACGCCAGTAGCGCGCGACGAAGTCCCCGAGCGCCCAGTTCTCGGCGTGCCCCATGTGCAGGTCGCCGGACGGGTACGGGAACATCTCGAGGATGTACTTGCGCGGACGGGTGTCGTCGAGGTCGGTGGTGAAGAGCCCGAGCTCTTCCCAGCGGGGCTGCCACTTCTCCTGGATACGACGGAAGTCGTAGGCGTTCGGGTCCTCGGCGTGCTGCTCGGTGGTCACGGTCGTCAACGATACAAGCCGGGAGGCCCGTCCCGCGTCCGCCTGTCGGCTCACCCGGCGAGCAGGCGTCCGTCCCGCATCCGCAGGGTGCGGTCGACCAGGTCCGGCGCCACCGGGACGTGCGAGACGATGACGACCGTCCGGCCCGCTGCGCGGGCCGTGGTGACGAGGTCGCGCAGCACGGTGTCACCGAGGTCCGGGTCGACGTCGGCGGTCGGTTCGTCGAGCACCAGCACCGGGAACGCGTGCAGCAGTGCGCGGGCGAGCGCGAGCCGGTGCGCCTGGCCGCCGGACACGAGCACGCCGCGTTCCCCGACCAAGGCGTCCAGCCCGCCCCGCCGGACGACCCACTCCCCCAGGCCGACCCGGTCGAGCACGGCGAGCAGTTCGTCGTCGGTCGCGGTCTCACGGGCGAAGAGCAGGTTCTGCCGCACCGACTGGTCGAACACGAACGGGTCCTGTTCGATCAGGCCGACCCGGGCCCGCACCGCGTCGGGGTGCATCGCCTTCGCCTCGACGCCGTCGAGCGTGTAAGAGCCCTCGTGCTCCACGAACCGGACGAGCGCGTCGACCAGGGTCGACTTGCCGGCACCGCTCGGCCCCTCGAGCACGACGACCTCGCCGGGGGCGAGCGTGAACGAGACCCCGTCGACTGCACGCTCGGCAGCACCAGGCCAGCGGACGGTCAGATCCTGCACGGCGAGCGTGACCGGCCCCTCGACCACGAGCGACGCCGGGTCGGCGTCCTCGTCGGGCTCGGGGACGATGCCGACGGGCACCTCGGCGGGCACGACCTGCTCGACACGTTCGGCCGCAGCACGCACCCGGCGGAGCGTCAGGACGGCGAGCGGGACGGTCCCGACGACCTCGAAGAGCGCCAGCGGCACGAAGACCGCCAGTGCCCAGAGCGGACCGTCGAGCGCACCGGACACCACGGCGGGGGCACCGACGGCGAGGATCCCGATCACCGCACCGCCACCGACCAGGCCGACCAGGGCACCGACGAGCGACTCGACCGTGCCACGGCGCCGGACGGCCCGGGTGACACCCGCGTCGAGCCGGGCGATGTGCGCGAGCCGCTCGTCGAGGGTGCCGTACGCGGCGAAGACGTCGAGCGTCCGGACGGTGTCGAGCACCAGGTCCGCGACGCGACCCCGGTCGGCGGCGGTCTCGCGGTCCGAGCGCTCGGCGATGGCCCGGGTGACGATCGTGCCGACCAGGGCCGCGGCCGCCAGCGCGAGGACGAGCACGAGCGCCGCCGGCACCGACACGAGCGCCACGGCGACGACCGACAGCACCGCGACGACCCCGGCGGAGACGAGCGGCCCGACGACGCGGATCGGCAGGTCCTGCAACCGGTCGGTGTCGGTCACCAGGCGCGTCATGAGGTCGCCGCGTCCGGTCCGCCCGAGTCCGGCGGGCGCGATCGACGCCAGCCGCCGGTACATCTCCGTCCGCACCACGGCCAGTTGCCGGAAGGACGCGTCGTGCCCGGCGAGCCGGTCGACGTACCGGAGCACGGCACGCCCCAGCGCGAAGGCACGCACGCCGACCATCACGAGCGTCAGGTACAGGATCGGCGGGTGCTCGGCGGCACGGGTGATCAGGTAGCCGCTCGCGGCGAGGAGCGCGACGGCGCAGACCGCGCTGAGCGACCCGGCGGCGACCGCCTTCGCCCAACCCGACCCGTGCGGCATCGCGAGCCGTAGGACGGAGCCGCCACGGGCCTCCCGGCTCATGCGCGCACCCCGTTGCGGACCGTCACGGACCCACCGGCGCGGACGTCCACGCGGACGTCCGCCGCGGCGACGACCGCGGGTCGGTGGCTGGCGACCACGACGACGGCGCCGTCGGCCGCCAGGGCACGGGCGGCCGCGATGACGCGTTCCTCGGCCTCGGCGTCCAGCGCGGACGTCGGCTCGTCGAGCAGCACGAGGGGCGTGGCGGCGCGGCGTGCGCGGTACAGCGCGCGGGCGACGGCGACACGCTGTGCCTGGCCGCCGGACAGTCCGCTGCCACCGGCGCCGACCGGGAGGCCCGGGTCGAGTCCCAGCCCCGCGTCGCCCAGGGCGGTGCGCACGTCGGCGTCATCGGGGGTCGCGCTGAGCGCGACGTTCTCGGCGATCGTCCCGCGGACGAGACGCGGCCGCTGGTCGGCCCAGGTGGTGCGCTCGGCGACGGAGGCACCGGCCGGGCCGGGCACGGTGACGACGCCGTCGTGCGGCAGGACGCCGCGGAGTGCGGCGATGATGCTCGACTTGCCGGAACCGCTCGGGCCGGCCAGCACGACGACGGTGCCGGGCTCGGCGTGCAGGTCGAACGGTCCGATCACGACGTCGGGTCGGCGGACGGTGAGCCCGCGGACGTCCAGGGCGGTGGCGGGCGTGACGGCGTCCGTGTCGGCGCCGTCGGTCCCGCTCCCGCCGCTTTGGCTCCGGCTGCTGCGGCCGGGGGCCGGGGCGTCAGCGTCGTCGTCGGCCAGCACGTCGAGCACCGCGGCCGAGGCCTCGACGCCGTCCTGGGCGGCGTGGAAGTCGGCGCCGACCTGGCGGATGGGAGCGAAGGCCTCCGGTGCCAGCACGAGCACGAACATCGCGGCCCCGAGGCCGAGCGAGCCGTCCACCAGGCGGATGCCGATCGAGACGGCGACCAGTGCGACGGACAGGCTCGCGGCGAGCTCGAGCGCGAAGCCGCTCACGAACGACAGCCGGAGCACGCCGATCGTGCCCCGGCGGTACTCGTCGGTGACCGCCCCGATGCGACCGACCTGGCGGCGGGCACGGCCGAACACCTTGAGCGTGGCGAGCCCCTCGACGGCCTCGGTGAAGGCGCCACCGAGCTTCGCGAGGGCGTCCGACTGCCTCCGCTGCAGCGACTGGGTGGCCAGGCCGATCAGGATCATGAAGACCGGGATCACGGGCAGGGCGAAGAGGATGATCAGCCCGCTCGTCAGGTCGCCCAGGCCGATCGCGACCAGGAGCATCGGCGTCGCGATCGCGGTGAGCGCGAGCTGCGGCAGGTACCGGCCGAAGTAGGCGTCGAGTGCGTCGAGCCCGGGGCCGAGCGTGGTGGCGAAGCCGGCGCTCGACCGGCCCGCGAGCCACGACGGACCGCGCTCGGCGGCGCGGGCGAGCACCGTCGTGCGCATCTCGCTCTTCACCTTCGCCGCTGCGCGCGCCGCCAGGTCGTCGGTCGCCCACGCGGCCACCGCACGCAGGACGAACGCCCCGCCGAGCAGCGCGAGCGCCTGCCCGAACGCCGCCGGCACCGTGCCGTCGCCGACGGCGTCGACCCCGAGGGTGACGGCCGCGGCGATCCCCCACGCGATCGCGATGGTCGCGAGCGTGCGGAGGACACCCGTGCCGGCGGCGGCGACGATGAAGCCGCGCGCCGTCCGGGACAACCGCAGGAGTCGGGGGTCGAGGGGCTTCATCGTCGTCCGCCTAGTGCGCGGCCGCGGTGACCTGGGCGCGGGAGACGCGCTTGCGGAACACCCAGTAGGTCCAGGCCTGGTACGAGAAGACCAGGGGCACGAAGATCAGCGCGACCCAGCTCATCACGGTCAGCGTGTACGACCCGGACGAGGCGTTGTACACGTTCAGGCTGTTCGCGACGTCGTTCGAGGCCGGCATCACGTCGGGGAAGATCGCCGTGAACATCGCGAGCACGATCGTGGCGATGGTGACCGCCATCAGCGTGAAGGCGCGCCCCTCCTTGCCCCAGGCGTTGCAGAGCACGGCGAGCACCAGGGCCAGGGCGGCGACCACGGAGAGCACCAGCGAGGCCGGGGTGGCCCGGACGAAGGCCATCGACACCAGGAACGCGGCGCCGACGACGATCGTGACGATGCCGGCCCGGGTCGCCAGGCGCTTGGCGCGGACGCGGATGTCGCCCTCGGTCTTCAGCGCGACGAAGACGACCCCGTGGGTGAAGAACACCAGCAGCGTCGCGGCACCGGTCAGCAGCGCGAACGGGTTGAGCAGGTCGAAGATCGTGCCGGTGTAGTTGTGCCCGGCGTCCATCGGGATGCCACGGACGACGTTGCCGAACGCGACGCCCCACAGGAACGACGGCACGGCACTGCCGACGATGATCATCAGGTCGAAGCGGCGCTTCCACTCGAGGTGCTTGTTCTGGTGCCGGTACTCGAACGACACCCCTCGCAGGATGAGTGCAGCGAGGATGAGCAGCAGCGCCAGGTAGAAGCCGGAGAACATCGTGGCGTACCACTCCGGGAACGCCGCGAACAGGCACGCCCCGGCGACGATGACCCAGGTCTCGTTGAGGTCCCAGACCGGGCCGATGGTGTTGATCAGGACCCGACGGTCGGTGTCGTCCTTGCCGAGGAACGGCAGGGACATGCCGACACCGAAGTCGAATCCGTCGAGGACGAAGTAGCCGACGAAGAAGACGCCGACGATCGCGAACCAGAGAACGGGGAGATCCATCAGGCAGCGTCCATTTCTAGTAGACCGTCACTTCGTGCTTGACCTCGCCGGTCTCCTCGTCGACCTCGTCCGGGTCGGCGGGCCCCTCTTGCGCGACCTTCTTGATGAGCTTGAACTCGACGACGGCCAGCGAGCCGTAGATCAGGGTGAAGACCAGCAGCGAGATGAGGACCTCGAGTCCGGTCACGTTCGGCGACACACCGTCCTTCGTCTGGAGCAGCCCGAACACGAGCCACGGCTGGCGGCCCATCTCGGTGAAGACCCAGCCGACGATCATCGCGGCCATCGGCAGCGGCACCGTCCAGGTGGCGATGCGCCACACCCAGCGCTGCGTCGGGAACCGGCCCTTGCGGGTCAGCCACAGCCCGACCAGCGAGACCATGACCGCGCCGACACCGAGGGCGATCATCCAGCGGAACGACCAGTAGGTGACCCAGATGATCGGCTTGTAGTCGCCGGGGCCGTACACCTGCGTGTACTGCGCCTGCAGGTCGTTGATGCCCTCGACCGTGCCGTTGAACGTGTGCGTCGACAGGAACGACAGCAGGTACGGCACCCGGATCGAGAACAGCTCGTGCACGCCGTCGGGCGTGCCGAGCGTGAAGATCGAGAACGAGGCGTCCTTGCCGGTCGCGGTGTTGTACAGCGCCTCGGCCGCCGCCATCTTCATCGGCTGCGTGTCGACCATCGTCAAGCCGAGCTGGTCGCCGGTCAGGACGGTCAGCGCGCCGGCAGCGAGCATGGTCCACATGCCGAACTTGAGCGCCGGCAGCATCGTCTCGAGGTTCTGGTTGCGGGCCAGGTGGTAGGCCGCGACCGAGATGATGACCGCCGCGGCGACCATGAAGCAGGCGAAGAGCGTGTGCGGGAACGCGGCCAGGGCGACCTTGTTGCCGAGCACCGCCCAGATGTCGGTGAGCTCCGCACGGCCCTTGGCCTCGTTCATCGCGAAGCCGACCGGGTGCTGCATGAACGCGTTCGCGGCGATGATGAAGTACGCCGACATGATCGTGCCGGCGCTCACGCACCAGATGCTGGCCAGGTGAAGGCCCTTGGGCAGGCGGTCCCAGCCGAAGATCCAGATGCCGATGAAGGCCGCTTCGAAGAAGAACGCCAGGATGCCCTCGAGCGCGAGCGGTGCGCCGAAGACGTCACCGACGAAGCGCGAGTAGTTCGACCAGTTCATGCCGAACTGGAACTCCTGCACGATGCCCGTCACGACACCCATCGCGAAGTTGATCAGGAAGATCCGCCCGAAGAACCGCGTCAGCTGCAGGTAGTGCGCGCGGCCGGTCCGGTACCAGGCGGTCTGGAACACGGCCACAACGGCTGCCATGCCGATCGTCAGCGGGACGAAGAGGAAGTGGTAGATGGTCGTCAGACCGAACTGCCACCGCGACAGGAGGAGCGGATCGAGGAGGTCGTTCATGCGGCGATTCCGAGACGGGTGGCCGCGCGCTGTTCGTGCACGTCAGTTGCTTCCTGTGGAACGGATACATCAGGTGTCACAGCCCTTGGGACACCCCAACGCTATCGCGCTGGACTCCACTTCGACAACTTGTAGAACCAGTCTCTGCACAAACGTGCACGGCCCCTGCACGGCACAACCGTGCGGCACGGATGTTCGCGCTGCCTGCTCCACGAACGACGACAGGCGCCGGGTGGATACCCGACGCCTGTCGTTTTGTTCGTGAACCTCTGGCTACAGCAGACCCTCGGCCTTGAGCCAGTCCTCGGCGATGGTGGACGCCTTCTCCTTGTCGGCCGTGCTCTTGGTGTTGAGCTCGATCAGGGCCTCGGTCGTGAGCTTCTCGTTGACCGAGTCGATCGCGTCCGCAGCCTTCTCGTTGACCTTCTTCGAGACGACCGGCACGACGTTCTGCGGCAGGATCAGGTTCTCCGGGTCCTGCAGCGTGACGAAGCCGTTCGCCTTGATGCTCGGGTCGGCGGTGTAGATGTCGGCCAGCTGGACGGTGTCGTCCTTGAGCGCCTTGACGGTCAGGGCACCGCCGCCGTCCTCGATCGCCTTGAAGTCGACGTCGACGCCGTAGACCGACTTGAGCCCCTTCGGGCCGTACGGCCGCGTCTGGTTCTCGGAGTTGGCGCCCACGGTGAGCTTCTCGTCGACGTTCTTCAGGTCGGCCAGGCTCGTGACGTCGTTGTCCTCGGAGAACTTCTTCGTGACGGTGTAGCTGTCCTGGTCGGTCGCGTCGGCCTCGTCGAGGACCCGGAGGCCCTTCGGCAGGGCCGTGTCGAGCCCGTCGTCGATCTGGTCGGCGGTCTTCGCGTCCGAGTCCTTGTCGAAGTACTGCAGCAGGTTGCCGCTGTACTCGGGCATGACGTCGATGGCGCCCTTCTCGAGCTGCGGGATGTAGACCTCACGCTGCCCGATGTTGAAGTTGCGCTTCACGTCGAAGCCGTCCTTCTCGAGGACCTGGGCGTACAGCTCGGCGATGATCTCGTTCGAGTAGTACTGCTGCGAGCCGACGACGATCGTCTTCGAGTCGGACGAGTCGCTGGAGCCGCTGTCGAGCGGGTCGCTCGACGCGCAGCCGGCGAGGGCGGCGACGACGCCGACCGCCATCGCGGCGGCGACACCGGCGCGGATCTTGGGTGCTGTGATCACGAGGGATTTCCTTCCGGGAGTGGATTGCGGGCTCGCTCACGCGACCCCTGACGCTGTCGGGCCGACGGGTCCGCGGTGCCCTTCGGCACCGCCGCCCGCTGCAGCACGGCGAACACGATCTCGAACGCGATCGCGAGGGCGATCACGAGGATGGAGGCGCCGAGCATCTCGGCGTAGTCCTGGGTCTTCAGGCCGAGGAAGAAGTACCCGCCGAGGCCACCGGCCCCGACGTACGCGGCGAGCGTGGCCGTCGCGACGACCTGCAGCACCGCGGCGCGGATGCCACCGATCAGGAGCGGGAGCCCGAGCGGGATCTCGACCTTCCACAGGATCTGCCAGCCGGTCATGCCCTGGGCCTTCGCGGCGTCGACGACCCCCGGGTCGACGGACTCGATGCCGGAGTACGCACCGGCGAGCACCGACGGGATCGCCAGGATGACGAGGGCGAGCAAGGGAGCCTGCAGCCCGATGCCGAGCAGCAGCCCGAACAGCGAGAGCACGCCGAGCGTCGGGAGCGCCCGCACCCCGCCGGACACCGCGATCGAGAAGCCACGAGCGCGGCGGGTGTGGCCGATCGCGTACCCGACCGGCACAGCGATGACCGCGGCGATGAGCACCGCGAGCAGGGTGATCCAGACGTGCTCCCAGAGGCGCGTGGGGATGCCGTTGTACCCGCCGTAGTTCGTGGGGTCGAACACCCACGCGAAGGCCTCACCGATGATCACGAGGAGACCTCCGCTGCTTGCAGGACTCGGCGAGCCTGTCGGCGTGACACCGAGTTCGTCCGGGTCCACGGCATGACCAGGCGCCCGAGCAGCACGAGGAGGCCGTCGAGGGCGAAGGCGAGCACGAGCACCATCACGATGCCGGAGAGGATCTCCTCGTAGATTCCGCGCCCCAGGCCGTCGGTGAACAGCAGGCCGAGACTCGGGATGCCGAGGACCGCGCCGACCGTGGTCAGCGAGATCGTGGAGACCGAGACCACCCGGAGGCCGGCCAGCAGGACCGGACCGGCGAGCGGGAGCTCCACCCGGAAGAACCGCTGCGCCGGCGAGTAGCCCATGGCGGTCGAGGCGGACTTGGTCTCGGAGTCGACCGAGGTCAGCCCGTCGACCGTGGAACGGACCATCAGGGCGAGGCCGTACAGCGTCAGACCGATGACGACGTTGATCGGGCTCTGCAGGCCGGTGCCGATGATGCTCGGCAGGGCGACGAACAGGGCGAGCGACGGGATGGCGTAGAGCAGACCGGCGAGGGTCACGATGCTGCTGCCCACACCCGAGGCGAAGCGCGACCCACCGGGGCGTTGCAGCCGGACCACCAGCCACCCGATCGGGATCGACAGCAGGAACGCGACGATGATCGGCGGGATCGCGATCGCGAGGTGGGAGACCGTGTTGTCCCAGATCGTGTCGAGGTTCGCCAGCACCCACTTCACCGGGTGCCCCCACCCTGCGCCGGGGCACCCGGTGCGTCGTGGGACGCTCCGGCCTCTGCTGCTCGGGAGTCGGACTGCGGAACGGCCTCGGCGGCGTCGACGACCCCGACGGGGCCCGTCAGCACGCCCGCTGCACGGCCTTCACCGTCGACGACGATCGGACCGGTCGGGGTCTGCTCGACGCGGAGCGCGCGGCGCCCGCGGCCGGCGCCGATGAACGTGGCGACGAAGTCGTCGGCGGGTGCGGCGAGGATCTCGGCCGGCGTCCCCTGCTGGGCGATCTCGCCGCCCTTCTTGAGGATGACGACCTGGTCGCCGAGCTTGAACGCCTCGTCGATGTCGTGCGTCACGAACACGACGGTCTTGCCGAGTTCGCGCTGCAGGCGGATGAGCTCGTCCTGCAGGTCGTTGCGCACCAGCGGGTCCACCGCACCGAACGGCTCGTCCATGAGCAGGATGTTCGGGTCGACGGCCAGGCCGCGGGCCACACCGACGCGCTGCTGCTGGCCGCCGGACAGCTGTGACGGGTAGCGGTCGGCGAAGGCACGGTCGAGTCCGACGGTGTCCATGAGCTCGAGGGCGCGCTTGCGGGCGTCGGCCTTGGAGACGCCGGTCAGCAGCGGGACGGTCGCGATGTTGTCGACGACCTTGCGGTGCGGCAGCAGCCCGGAGTTCTGCATGACGTAGCCGATGTGGCGACGGAGCTCGACGGGGTTGATCCCGGCGACGTCCGAGCCGTCGATCTCGACGGTTCCGGAAGTGGGGTCGACCATGCGGTTGATCATGCGGAGCAGCGTGGTCTTGCCACAGCCGCTGGATCCGACGAAGACGGTGGTGGTCCGGGACGGGATGACCAGATCGAAGTGCTCGACCGCAGTCGTGCCGTCCGGGTAGGTCTTGCGCACCGAGCGGAACTCGATCATGGGGTGCCCTTCTGTTCGGAGGTAGCCCGACTCCGGATGAGAGTACCCGGGGGTGCCGACATCGGTTCGCTGTGACGATCCGTGACGGACCCGCGGCGGTGCACAGGTCGGTGGGGATGCCGACGGGAACCACGGGATCGGCGGGGACGACGACGCCCGCGCCTCGGTGTTCGGAGGCGCGGGCGGGTCGGTTCGGTCTCCGGCGTGTCGCGCCGGTTCGACGGGACGGTCAGGAAGCGGCGATCACCGATTCCAGGTGCGCACGGTTCATCCGGCGGTACTCCTCGATCAGCTCCGTGTCGGGGTGCTCGCGGTCGCGGTGTGCCCGTGCCAGCACCGCGTGACCGGACTCGGCGAGGACGACCCAGGCGCGGGTGATGCGCTCGTCGTCCGGCAGGCCGAAGCGGTCGCGCATGATCTGGCCGACGGCCGCGCCGAGCGCACCCATGCGGTCCTCCGCGTCGCCCGTTCCGGTGTCCGCCGGGTCGCCGAAGCGGATGGCCCGGAAGCCGGGCTCGGTGCGGTACATCTCTGCGGTCATGTCGATGAGCGCGTCGTTGGCGTCCTGCCAGGTCACGGCGCCGCTGGCGTCGAGCGCCTCGACGAAGCGGGCGGCGAGCCGCTGGGTGCAGCGGATCGCGAGTGCCTCGACCACGGCGATGCGGTCCGGGAAGTACCGGTAGACGGTGCCGATCGACGCCCCCGCGCGCTCGGCGACCATGGCGGTCGTGAGCCGTTCGAACCCGATCTCGTCGATCACCGCGGCTGCGGCGTCGAGGAGGCCGGCGAGGCGCGCCGAACTGCGGGCTTGGACCGGCTCGTTCCTGAGCAGTGATGATCCCCCCGGCAGAGCGTTCGTTACCTCGGTGACGAGCACGTGTTCTCCTCTTGCGCTCCAGCGCGGTTGGTTGGTGTGACGGGGACAACTTTCGCAGAACGCACCTGGAACGTGGCTGCGACTCACCACTTGCGACGCACCAGTTCTGTACAGCGCGCGGGTTTCGTCAGCCGCCCGTGGGAGGATGACGCCATGCCCGACCCGACGCCCCACGAGCCGTCGTTGGCCGAGCCGCTCCTGCACCGCGCGGCCCGCATCGAGGACGCCGTCCAGGAGTTCCGCGAGCACCGTGCACGCCGTCGCGGACTCGTCCCGACGGTGGTCCCGTACACCGGCTACGGCGCGCCCGGCTGGGTGCGCATCCTCTGCCGTGTGCTGCTGACGCGCCGCGGTCTCGCCTCCGACGTCTCCTACGCCGGAGTCCGCGGCTGGAAGAGCTTCACGAGCGTCGCCGTCGACCACGCCGAGGTCACCGTCACCGCCGGCGGGGTCTCCCACGTGGTGCAGACCGACCGTGGCGGCGTCGTCGACACCATCGTCCCGATCGACCTCGAGCCCGGCTGGCGCACGGTGCGGCTGTCGGCGGGCGGCGGGCGCGACGTCGAGGCCGACGTGTTCGTCGTGCACCCGGACACCCGCTTCGGGCTGCTGTCCGACATCGACGACACCGTCATGGTGACCTCGCTCCCCCGCCCCATGCTCGCCGCCTGGAACTCGTTCGTGCTGACCGAGCACGCCCGCCGCCCCGTGCCCGGCATGTCCGTGCTGTACGAGCGGATCCTCGCGCAGCACCCCGGTTCCCCGACGGTCTACCTGTCGACCGGAGCGTGGAACGTCGCCCCGACGCTGCAGCGCTTCCTGTCGCGCAACATGTACCCGTCCGGCACGCTCCTGCTCACCGACTGGGGTCCCACCCACGACCGGTTCTTCCGCAGCGGGCAGCTGCACAAGCAGGAGAACCTGCGCCGGCTCGCGAAGGACTTCCCGGACATCCGCTGGCTCCTGGTCGGCGACGACGGACAGCACGACGAGAGCCTCTACGGCGACTTCTCGCGGGAGCACCCGGACAACGTCGCGGGCGTCGCCATCCGGCAGCTGTCCACGAGCGAAGCGGTCCTCGCCGGTGGACGCTCGCGGGCGCAGGAACGCTCCCGTGACTCGTCGGCACCCTGGGTGTACGCACCGGACGGCGCCGGTCTGTGGAGCGAGCTCGCGCGGGTCGGCATCATCGAGTCCGACGCCTCCGACCCGGCCTGAGCGACCCTTCATCACGATCTCGGCCCGGAGCCCCCGTCGCCGACCGCGGCGCTCGGGCACCGGGTGTTCGATCGGTCCATGAGCACCGAGCCGGCCGCACCGCCCGAAGCCGCACCACACCCAGCCGCACCGCACCCAGCCGCACCGACCACACCGCCGAACCGCATCGAGGACCACGCCCTGATCGGCGACACCGGCACCGCTGCCCTGGTCGGCCGCGACGGGACCATCGACTGGGCGTGCCTGCCACGCTTCGACAGCTCGTCCACCTTCGCCTCGCTGCTCGGCACCGAGGACCACGGCCACTGGACCCTGCGACCCGTCGACGACGAGGCCACGGCCCAGTGGCGGTACCACGGCGACACCCTGGTGCTCTCGACCGTGTGGACCACCCGTGACGGTGTGGTCGAGGTCACCGAGTTCATGCCCGTCGGCGCGCACCGCCCCTCGATCGTCCGCCGGGTGCGCGGGCTCCGCGGCACCGTCGAACTCCGGCAGACGCTCCGGATCCGGTTCGACTACGCACGGGCCCTGCCGTGGATCCGGCAGATCGGGGACGACGACGAACCGGCGCTGCTCGCGACGGCCGGTCCGGGCTCGGTGATCGTGCGCGGACCGCAGTTCCGCGCCGACGACCACCGGCACACCGCCGTCACGACGATCCACGACGGCGACGTGCTCGACACCGTGCTCACCTGGTACCCGTCGCACCGCGAGCCGCCGGAGCCACTCGACGTCGACGCGGCCCTCGCCCACACGGTGCAGTGGTGGACGGCGTGGACCGCCCCCGCGCAGACCACCGGCCGGTACGCCGACGCCGCTCGACGGTCGCTGGTGTTCCTCCGCGCGATGACCCACGGCGAGACCGGTGGCGTGGTCGCCGCCGCGACCACGGGCCTGCCGGAGGACCCCGGCGGCGAACGCAACTGGGACTACCGCTACGTGTGGCTGCGCGACGCCTCCCTCGCGCTCGCGTCGCTCATCGCCCACGGCTACCGCGACGAGGCCACGCACTGGCGCGGCTGGCTGCTGCGTGCCATCGCGGGCGACCCCGCCGACGTGCAGATCATGTACGGCATCGCCGGCGAACGCGAGCTGCCCGAACGGGAACTGCCCGAGCTGCCCGGGTACCTCGGGTCGACGCCCGTGCGCGTCGGCAACGGCGCCTCGACGCAGTACCAGGGCGATGTCTTCGGCGAGGTGCTCGCGGCACTGCACGACGCCCGCGAGCTCGGGGTCGAGGAGAACGCAGACTCCTGGGCGCTGCAGCGGGCACTGCTCGGCTACGTCGAGGAGCACTGGCAGGAGCCGGACAACGGCATCTGGGAGATGCGGGGGCCGCGGCGCAGCTTCACGCACTCGCGGGTGATGATCTGGGCCGCGTTCGACCGTGGGGTCGCCGCGGTCGAGGAGTTCGGCCTCGAGGGCCCCGTCGACCGTTGGCGCACCCTGCGCGACACCGTCCGCGCCGAGATCGAGGAGCACGGCTGGAACGCCGAGCGCGGTTCGTTCCGCCAGCACTACGACACCGGCGAGGTCGACGCGAGCCTGCTCGTCCTGCCGCAGGTCGGGTTCTGCCGCGCCGACGACCCCCGGATGACGGGCACCGTGCGCGCGATCGAGGAGGACCTGCGCGTCGGCGACGACGGCCTCGTGCTCCGCTACCGCACGACGGCCGGCTTCGACGGGCTGTCCGGCGCCGAGCACCCGTTCCTGGCGTGCTCGTTCTGGCTGGTGGAGCAGTACGCCGCCTCCGGCCGGGTCGAGGACGCCGAGCGCCTGATGGACGTGCTCGTCGGGTACGCCAACGACGTCGGCATGCTCTCCGAAGAGATCGACGTCGCCACCGGGCACCACATCGGCAACACCCCGCAGGTGCTGTCGCACCTGACGCTCGTGTCGGCAGCGGACGCCATCGAGCGCGCCCGTGGCGCGACCGTCGGGCACCGCACGCGGTTGCCCGTCCACGACGGCGGCACCCGGTCGTGGACCGGCGAGGGTGAGCGCGCCGGCTCCCCCGCCTGATGCGTCTCGCCATGCCCTGATGGCGACCCCACGACGGACGGGAGGCCCGGTGCCAGCTGGCACCGGGCCTCCCGTCCGTCAGGGCGTCCGTTCAGGACGTCGGCAGCGCGTCCGTCAGGACGACGACTCCCAGTCCGCCGGGCCGCGCGAACCGGCGCGGTACTCCTCGAGCGGGACCTCGTCGGCCTTCCAGGCGGCGACGACCGGCTCCACGATCTCCCAGCAGCGTTCGGCCACGTCACCGCGGATGGAGAGCAGCGGGTCGTCGTGGAAGATGCCGTTCAGGACCTCGCCGTACGGGGTGAGCTCGCCGTCGCTGAACGACGACGACAGGGTGACCTGGCCCATCTCGAACGGGTTGCCACCGCCGTTGGCCGACACGGTCAGCTCGATCTCGTCCGGGTTCAGGACGATGCGGAGCGTGTCGGCCTTCGGGCGACCGCTCAGGCCGGAGGGCAGGCGGGTGACCGGCTTGAAGGTGATCAGCACCTCTTTCCGGCTGTTGCCGAGTGCCTTGCCGGAGCGCAGCGTGAACGGAACGCCCTTCCAGCGGGCCGTGTCGACCTCGACCGAGATCTCGGCGAGCGTCTCGGTGCTCCGCGACTTGTCGACGCCGTCCTCGTCCTGGTACGACGGCAGCTCCTTGCCGTCGATCGTGCCGGCCGTGTAGACGGCGCGACGCGACGCGATCTTCGGGTCGCCGCCCTTGAGCTGGGTCGAACGGAGCACCCGGGCCAGGGACGAGCGGAACTCGACCGCGTCGATGTCCGCCGGGGCGTCCATCGTCACGATGCCGAGGATCTGCAGCAGGTGCGACTGGATCATGTCCACCATCGCCCCGGCCTCGTCGTAGTACTGGGCGCGGTTCTCGAGCCCGAGGGTCTCGTCGTAGAAGACGTCGACCTTCTCGATGTTGTCGGCGTTCCAGATGGGCTCGAACAGGCGGTTCGCGAAGCGCAGACCGATGATGTTCAGGACCGTGGTGCGGCCGAGGAAGTGGTCGGTGCGGTGCACGCGCTCTTCCGGGACCAGCTTCAGCACCGTCTCGTTGAGGGCCTGGGCGCTGGCGACGTCGGTGCCGAAGGGCTTCTCGAAGGCCAGGGTCGTGCCCTCGGGGAGCTCGACGTGCTCGAGCGCCTCGCAGATGTCGGAGGCGATCTGCGGCGGGAGCGCGAAGTACAGGATCGGCTCGGAGTCGGCCGCGGCCAGGAGCGCCTCGAGGTGCTTCGGGTCGGTGGGGTCGCCCTGGATGAACTGCGTCGACTCGATGGTCGCGTCGACCTCCGGCCCCTTGACGTCCTGCGACGCGAAGGACTGCGTGACGATGTCCTTCCACTTCTCGGGGCTGCGCTCGCTGCGGCCCGTGCCGATCAGCTGCACGGGGACGGCACGGCCGCTCTGCAGGAACGTGCCGAGGCCCGGCAGGAGCAGGCGGGAGGCGAGGTCGCCCGTCGCGCCGAAGATGATGAGGGTGCGCTTGTCGGTCACCTGAGGTGACTCCTTTCGCTGTGGTGGGAGGTCCGCTCCAGTCAAGTCGCGGGCGGGCCCGTTTGTTCCGGATCGGGACCGGAGTTCGTCTCCTGGACGCACTTCGGGCGGCACCGTTCTGGTGCCGCCCGAAGTGTCAGGTGCGCTGCAGCGCCGGGTCAGTGCCCGAAGTTGCCGCGGTAGTACTCGTAGACCCAGCCGACCAGGGTGATCGCCACGAGGACGAGCCCGATCGGGACGATCCACAGGCCGGCGGCCACGCCGAGGAAGCACACGGCGACCGCGGCGGCCAGCAGGATGGGCCACCAGGACCACGGGCTGAAGTGCCCGAGCTCGGCATCGCCGTCCTCGATGTTGGCGTCGGGACGGTCCTCGGGCAGGACCCCGCCCTGGGACGACATGACCTTGCCGAGGTAGAAGGCGATGAACGCCGACATCAGGCCGGTCAGGCCGATCGCGACGGTGCCCACCCACTCGGGCTCGCCGTAGTAGATCATCGCCCACGTGGTGTAGGCGGCGTCCGCCAGGATGAAGAACCCGAAGAGGATCCAGAACAGGTTGGTGTTCGCGCGCATGGCGTTACTTCACCTCGCCCTTCGCGGCGTCGTAGGTCGGGGCATCGGGGGCGTCCTTCGCGGGACCCACACCGATCGGCACACCGGCCTCGGGGTGGTTCAGGTCGAAGGCCGGGGACTCCGAACGGATACGCGGGATCGACGTGAAGTTGTGGCGCGGCGGCGGGCAGGAGGTCGCCCACTCGAGCGAGCGGCCGTAGCCCCACGGGTCGTTCACGGCGACCTTCGGTGCGTTCCGGGCGGTCACGTAGACGTTGAAGATGAACGGCAGGAACGAGATCGCGAGGATCATCGAGCCGATCGTCGACAGCTGGTTCATCCAGGTGAAGCCGTCGTTCGGCAGGTAGGTCGCGTAGCGACGCGGCATGCCGATGACGCCCAGCCAGTGCTGGATGAGGAACGTGGTGTGGAACCCGATGAACAGGAGCCAGAAGTGGATCTTGCCGAGACGCTCGTTGAGCATCTTGCCGGTCCACTTCGGCCACCAGAAGTAGAAGCCGGAGAACATCGCGAAGACGACGGTTCCGAAGACCACGTAGTGGAAGTGCGCGACGACGAAGTACGAGTCGGACACGTGGAAGTCGAGCGGGGGCGACGCCAGGATGACACCGGTCAGACCACCGAAGGTGAAGGTGATCAGGAAGCCGAGGGCCCAGAGCAGCGGCGTCTCGAACGTGACCGAACCGCGCCACATCGTGCCGACCCAGTTGAAGATCTTCACGCCGGTCGGGACCGCGATGAGCATCGTCATGAGCGAGAACCACGGGAGCAGGACTCCGCCGGTGACGTACATGTGGTGCGCCCACACCGTGACCGAGAGGGCCGCGATGGAGATGGTCGCGTAGACCAGGGTCTTGTACCCGAAGATCGGCTTGCGGCTGAACACCGGGAAGACCTCGGAGACGATGCCGAAGAACGGCAGCGCGATGATGTAGACCTCGGGGTGCCCGAAGAACCAGAACAGGTGCTGCCAGAGCAGGGCCCCGCCGTTGGCCGGGTTGAAGATCTGTGCGTCGAACACGCGGTCGAGCCCGAGGCCGAAGAGCGCCGTCGCGAGGACCGGGAAGGCCATCAGGACGAGGAGCGCCGTCACGAGGGTGTTCCACGTGAAGATCGACATGCGGAACATGGTCAGACCCGGGGCACGCATCGTGATGATCGTGGTGATGAAGTTCACCGCGCCGAGGATCGTCGAGAAGCCGGTCATGCCGAGCCCGAAGACCCAGAGTGTGCCGCCGAGCCCTGGTGTGAACGTCGTGTCACTCAGTGGCGCGTAGGCGAACCACCCGAACGAAGCAGCGCCCTGCGGGGTGAGGAAGCCGCCGACCGCGATGAGCGAGCCGAACAGGTAGAGCCAGAAGGCGAAGCCGTTGAGTCGCGGGAAGGCGACGTCGGGCGCACCGATCTGGAGCGGCATGATCGCGTTCGCGAAGCCGGAGAACAGCGGCGTCGCGAACATCAGCAGCATGATCGTGCCGTGCATCGTGAACAGCTGGTTGTACTGCTCCTTCGTCGCGACCACGTGCAGGCCGGGTTCGAAGAGCTGGGCGCGGATCACGAGGGCCATCACACCTGCGAGCAGGAAGAAGATGAACGACGCGATCAGGTACATGTACCCGATGGTCTTGTGGTCGGTGGAGGTGATCCACCGAACGACGATGTTGCCCTTCCGACCCACCTTCGACGCCTGGAAGTCCGGCGACGAGGTCTGGGTCGGTTGGCCGACGAGTGACGTTGTCATCTGACGAGCCCCTACTTGTTCTCGCTGGACGCCTCGACCGGCGCCTTGTTGTTCGGTTCGTTGGTGTTGGTGTTGTACTCGTCACCGAGCAGACCGACCTTGCCCTGGTCCTTCAGGGTGTCGAGGTAGTCCTGGTACTGCGCCGGCGTGACGACCTTCACCTGGAAGAGCATCAGCGAGTGGTACTCACCGCAGAGCTCCGCGCACTTGCCCTGGTACGTGCCGAGCTTCTCCGGGATGAAGTACTCCCAGTTGGTCTTGCCCGGGAGCATGTCCTTCTTGTACAGGAAGTCGATGACCCAGAAGGAGTGGTCGACGTCGCGCGAGGAGAGCTCGATCGCGACCTTCTTGCCCTTCGGCAGGTAGAGGGTCGGCAGCTGCGACTCGTCGATCGCCCCGTTGGCGTTCTCTTCTTCCTGGGCCTGGATGCCCTGGTAGTAGACGCTCTCTTCGGGGTTGTCCTTGTTGATGTAGTTGAAGTCCCACGCCCAGCGCTTGCCGTACACGTGCACGGTGGCGTCCGGGTCGGCGAAGGGCTTCTCGATCGCGGCCTGGTCCTTCGCGGTGAAGGCGAAGAAGCCCAGCACGAGGATCAGCGGCACGATCGTGTAGAAGATCTCGAGCGGCATGTTGTACCGCATCTGCACGGGCAGGCCGGTCTGGCCCTTCCGGCGGCGGTAGACGATCGCGGCCCAGATGATCAGGCCCCACACGATGAGACCGACGGCGAGGAGAACGACCCAGCTGGTGGTCCACAGGCCGACGATGCGGCTCGTGTGGTTGGTGACGTTCTTCGTCTCCTCCGTGCCGGGGAGCCATCCGTTCATCTGCTGCTGCGTGCAGCCAGCCAGTGCGATGACCAGACCGACGGCCACCGGGACGGCCGCCCAACGTATACGGCGATTCGAACGCACTGTTACCTCTCGCAAAAGACGTGAGCTTCGGAGGTCAGCCCGTCGAGTCCGACGGCGAGCCGCACGAAGGCGGCGCATGGCTGGCTCCCAGCTTGATTGGAACACTCCTAGCTTACTCGCAGCTCGGTACCGCTCGCGCACACACGACACGGTTCTGGCCTCGATCCGCACGTCTGCGGGCACGATTTCGCCCGGTCACACCGCGCCCCGGTGCGCCATGTCCGGTCACACGAACGCGAGCGGGGAGCGACCCTTCCGGTCGCTCCCCGCTCGCGTGTCGGATCACTGGCGATCAGTGGAAGCTGTCACCACAGGCGCAGCTGCCCTGCGCGTTCGGGTTGTCGATCGTGAAGCCCTGCTTCTGGATCGTGTCCTCGAAGTCGATCGTCGCGCCGTCGACGTACGGGACGCTCATCTTGTCGACGACGACCTCGACCCCGTCGAACTCGGCGGTGACGTCACCGTCGAGCAGGCGCTCGTCGAAGTACAGCTGGTAGATCAGGCCCGAGCAGCCGCCGGGCTGGACGGCGAGGCGCAGGCGCAGGTCGTCGCGGCCCTCCTGCTCGAGCAGGCTCGCCACCTTGCCGGCAGCGGCGTCGCTCAGGAGGACGCCGTGCGACTGCGTTTCGGTCGCCGGTGCTTCGGTGATGGTGTCGCTCATCGCGCGTCTCCCTCCGGGCGGTGCTGGTCACCGCGCCTGGCGTCGATTGTAAGCACCCTCAGCTGCGCGTCGCGAGCCTGGCGAGCAGGATCGTCTCCGACGCGATGGCACGGTGCAGGACCCCGAGGTGCTGCGACTCGTTCGGGCTGTGGGCGCGCGTGTCCGGGTCCTCGACGCCGGTGACCAGGATCTGCGCGTCCGGGAACTCCGCGGCGAGGTCGGACACGAACGGGATCGACCCACCGATGCCCTGCTCGACCGCCTCGGCACCCCAGCCCTCGCGCATGGCCGTGCGGGCCTCCTGGACGGCCCAGCCGGCGGTGTCGACGAGGAACCCGTCGCCGCTGTCCGGCTCGGTGATCTCCATCCGTGCACCGAACGGGACGTGCTCGCGCAGGTGCCGCTCGACGGCCGCGGACGCCTGCCGGGCGTCCTGACCGGGGGCGACGCGGACCGAGACCCGTGCCGAGACCGAGGGCAGCAGGGTGTTCGAGGCGTTCGCGACGCTCGGCACGTCCATGCCGGTCACCGTGATCGACGGCTGGAACCACATGCGGGACAGCACGGCGCCGGTGCCGATCGGGCGGACACCTGGGACGAGAGCGGCGTCCACGGCGAGTTCGTCCTCGGTGCGCTCCGGCACGTCGGCCTCGTACGAGGACAGCCCCGCGACGGCGACCGAGCCGTCGGCGTCGTGCAGCGAGGCGAGCAGCCGCACCATCGGGATCATCGCGTCCGGGGCCGCTCCCCCGAACATGCCGCTGTGGCTGGCGTGCTCGAGCGTGGTCAGGGTGAGCTTGAAGGTGACGTTGCCGCGCAGCGAGACCGTGATCGACGGGACCTCGGTGGACCAGTTGTCGCTGTCCGCCACGACGATGACGTCGGCGGCGAGGTGCTCCTTCTGCTCGCGCAGGAACGTGCGGAACGAGCGGGAGCCGAACTCCTCCTCGCCCTCGACGAAGAGCACGATCCCGAGGTCGAGGTCGTCACCGAACTGGGCGTGCACCGCGCGGAGCGACGCGATGTGCGTCATCACGCCGGCCTTGTCGTCCGAGGCACCGCGGCCGTACAGGCGGTCACCGCGGAGGGTCGGCTCGAACGGCGGCGTCTCCCACAGGGCCTCGTCGCCCTGCGGCTGCACGTCGTGGTGGGCGTAGAGCATCACCGTCGGCTTGCCGTTCCGCGCCGGGCGCACCGCGAGCACCGCGGGCTGGCCGAGCTCGGTCTCCGCGTCGGCCTCGGCGACGTCGGCCGTCGACCCGGACACCGCGGACCGCACGATCCGGACGTCGTCCGCGCCGAAGACCCCGGTCGACCGGGCGAGGTCCGCGACGGCCTCGGCACTCGCGCGCACGTTCGACGCGTCGAAGGCCGACCAGGACACCGACGGCAGGCGCACCAGCGCGGACAGGTCGGCGATCGTCGTGGGCAGTGCGCCCTGCACGTGTTCGCGCAGGGCGTCGAGGAGCGCGGGGTCGGTCGCGGGGCTGTGCTGTTCGCTGTCGGTCATGCCCGGTAATCTAGAGGAGATCCCGCACGCACACCGCCGTTAGGAACGCACCGTGGCGAAGGCAGCCCCCAAGACCAACACGACCGTCAACCCGACCGAGGCCGAGCTCCTCGAGCAGGGCAAGGGCCGCCCCACGCCGTCCCGCCGCGAGCGAGAGGCAGCGAACCGCCGCCCCCTCGTCGGCAACACGCCGGTCGACAAGAAGGCTGCCCGTGCCCGCCTCAACTCAGAGCGCGAGCGTGCCCGGGTCGGCATGGCCAACGGCGAGGAGCGTTACCTGCCGGCGAAGGACCGCGGTGAGCAGCGACGCTTCGTCCGCGACTGGATCGACGCCCGCTGGAACGTCGGCGAGGTCATGATGCCCGTGCTCGTGCTGTTCCTCATCGTCGGGTTCGCGGCCGCGCAGACGGTCATCGCGTCCTACTCGCTCCTGCTCGTGTGGGCGTTCGTGGCGCTGTTCATCATCGACTGCGTGGTGCTGTGGCTGTCGCTCCGCCGCAAGCTCACCAACAAGTTCGGCGAGTTCCAGCGCGGCACGTTCCTCTACATCCTCACGCGGGCGTGGCAGCTGCGCTTCCTGCGGCTGCCGAAGCCCCAGGTCCGGCGTGGGCAGTACCCCACGCTCTAGCCACACGCACACGACGAAGCGCCGCCCGGCCTGCCGGGCGGCGCTTCGTCGTTCCCGCTCCCCTGTTCCCCGCTCCCACGCTCCGCATCGGCGATCGAGTGAGCAGAACACGACGGGTCGACTGGCGAGCCACGGCGTGTTCTGCTCACCCGATGGCGCAGGCGCGCTCCCAGGAAGGACTGGAGGCCCGTGGCGGTGTCGCCACGGGCCTCCAGTCCGTCAGGTGGTCGCGTCTACCGCGCGGCGCGACGCAGCCGCCGACGGCGCAGCCGGTTGATGCGCGCGGCCCAGGTGGGTCCCTCGTAGAGGAACGCCGTGTAGCCCTGCACGAGCGTGGCTCCCGCGTCGATGCGGTCCTGCACGTCCTGCTCGGTGGTCACGCCACCGACGGCGATGACGCAGAAGTCGGCGGGCACCGCGGCGCGGACGCGACGCAGCACCTCGAGCGAGCGGGCGGCGACCGGCGCACCGGAGAGTCCCCCGGCGCCCATCGCCTCGACGTCGGACGGATCGGCGGTCAGCCCGTCGCGGGAGATCGTCGTGTTGTTCGCGATCACCCCGGACAGCCCGAGCTCGACCGCGAGGCCCGCGATCGCGTCGATCTGCTCGTCGGTCAGGTCCGGCGCGATCTTGACGAGCACCGGCGTCCGGCCGGCGGCGTCACGCACCGCGGACAGCAGCGGTCGGAGCTGGTCGAGTTCCTGCAGTCCGCGCAGACCGGGCGTGTTCGGCGAGCTGACGTTGACCGCCAGGTAGTCCGCGAACGTCGCGAGCCGACGGGTGGACTCGAGGTAGTCGTCGATGGCGTCCTCGACGGAGACGACCCGGCTCTTGCCGATGTTCACGCCGATGACGGGGCGACCGGGGTTGCGGCGGGCGCGCTCGAGGCGCCGGGCGGCCGCTGCGGCGCCGTGGTTGTTGAAGCCCATGCGGTTGATCAGGGCACGGTCGCCGATCAGCCGGAACAGGCGCGGGCGCTCGTTGCCGGGCTGCGGCTTGGCGGTGATGGTGCCGACCTCGACGTGGCCGAAGCCGAGCAGGCCCAGACCGGCGATGCCGCGGGCGTCCTTGTCGAACCCGGCCGCGAGACCGAAGCGCGACGGGAAGTGGATGCCCATCGTGGTGATGCCGTCGGCCGCCGCGGGACGGCAGTACCGCTCGACGACGCCGCTCAGGAACGGCACGCGGGGCAGCCCGGCGATGACGGCGAAGGCCAGGTGGTGGGCACGTTCCGGGTCCATGTTCGCGAACACGGAGCGGAACACGACGCGGTAGCCGCCGCGCACGATGCGTTCGGCGATGCCGCTCACGCGCGCGTGCCGGACGATGTGGACGACCCGGCGGCCGTGTCGGACGCCGCATGGTGGTCGCGGCGGAGCTGGCCGATGGCGTCCTCGAAGTCCTCGAGCGAGTCGAACGCCTGGTAGACGCTCGCGAACCGCAGGTAGGCGACCTCGTCGAGCTCCCGCAGGGGCGCGAGGATCGCGAGGCCGATGTCGTTCGCATCGATCTGGCTGGATCCGGAGGACCGCACGGTCTCCTCGACGCGCTGCGCGAGCACGGCCAGGTCACCGTCGGTGACCGGACGCCCCTGGCACGCCTTGCGGACGCCGGAGACGATCTTGTCGCGGCTGAACGGCTCGGTGACACCGTTGCGCTTCACGACGTTGAGCGATGCGGTCTCGGTGGTCGAGAACCGTCGACCGCAGTTGGGGCACTGTCGACGGCGGCGGATGGAGGTTCCGTCGTCGCTCGTCCGTGAGTCGACGACGCGGGAGTCCGGGTGGCGGCAGAAGGGGCAGAACATGTCGTTCCCCAGGCTATCGGTTCGTGCGCTCCGTCACGGCGGCCCCGTGCGCGGGGAGCTGCTCCTCGGTGGACAGGGCGACGATGTGCGGCGCGACCTCGGCCAGGGCCTCGGGCGTGTACCGGACGATCTGCTGGGGTCGCAGGAACGTCGACGCGGACAGCCCGGACCCGAACCGGGCCTGGCCGCCGGTCGGCAGCACGTGGTTCGACCCGGCCAGGTAGTCCCCCAGGCTCACCGGCGTGCTCGGCCCGACGAACACCGCACCGGCGGCGTCGATGTCGGCCAGCACGGCGTCGTCGTCGACCGTCTGGATCTCGAGGTGCTCCGGCCCGTAGGCGTTGCTCACGGTCGCGGCGTCGGTCAGCGAGTCCACCAGGACGATCGCGGACTGCGGTCCGTCCAGGGCGGTCTGGAGGCGCGCTGCCGTCCCGAGCACAGCGGTGCGTTCCGGGATGGCGGCTTCCACCGCGTCGGCGAACGCCGCGGACGTCGTCACCAGCACGCTGCCGGCCTGCTCGTCGTGCTCGGCCTGGCTGATGAGGTCGGCGGCCACGAACCCGGCGTCGGCGGTGTCGTCCGCGATCACGAGGATCTCGGTCGCCCCGGCCTCGGAGTCGATGCCCACCACCCCGCGCACCAGGCGCTTGGCGGCGGCGACGTAGTTGTTGCCCGGACCGGTGACCAGGTCGACCGGCTCGAGGTCGATCTCGGCGACGCCGTACGCCAGCGCGCCGACGGCTCCGGCGCCGCCCATCGCGTAGACCTCGTCGATGCCGAGCAGCCCCGCCGCGGCGAGGATCGTCGGGTGCACCGCGCCGCCGTGGTCGCGCTGCGGCGGCGACACGAGGGCGATCGAGGGCACGCCCGCGACCTGGGCCGCGACGACGTTCATCACGACGCTGGACGGGTAGACGGCCTTGCCACCGGGCACGTAGAGCCCCACGCGGCGCATCGGCTGCCAGCGCTGGTGGACCTCGGCGCCGTCGGCCAGGGTCGTCACGGACGGGGCGGGGATCTGCGCGGCACTCGCGGCCCGGACCCGGCGGATGGCCTCGTCGAGGGCTGCCCGGACCTCGGGCGTGAGCCCGGCCACGGCGGCGGTGATCTCGGCAGCGGGCACCCGGACGTTCGCGGGAGCCCCGCCGTCGAAGCGCTCGGCCTGGTCGTGCAGGGCAGCGGCCCCACGGTGTCGGACGTCCTCGATCAACTCGCGCGCGGCGTCGACCGCGTGCGACACGTCACCCGCGGCGCGGGGCATGAGTCGGAGGAGTTCGGCACGGGCGGGGAGGCCGCCGCGGAGGTCGATTCGCTGCATCATGAGGGGTCCGATCCTACCGAGCCGAACGCCGACGCCCAGTAACGTGAGGGCTGATGAACTTCGAGAAGGCACGGCGCCTCGTGAGCGACCTCGTCCGGGTGAACGAGCGGTACGCCCGCGACGGCCACTACCGCAACGACGTCCGTGAGCGACTCGGCCGGACGGTGTCCCGGGTCGACGTCGGTGTGGCTCGGCGAGAACGCGATCGTGCGCCGCTGGCCGCGCGCCCGTTCGACGGCCTGGTGGAGACGAGCCTGTCGCTCGCCGGCATCCGCACCGTGGACCGCGATCCCGAGGTGGTGCTCGTGGTCGACGAACTCCGCGAGGGTGCCGCCTTCGCCGGGGTGCAGACCGCCCTGGCCGTCGCCCTCGCGCTCGGCGACCGGCTCGGCCGGCGGGTCCGCGTCGTCATGGTCCGGTGGACGACACCCGGCAACAGTGCCGCCGCAGCCGAGGCGCTCGTCGCCGACCGGTTCCCGGAGTCGCGCGTCGACGGACGTCCCGGCGTCCGCGTGGTCCGGCGCGAGGACGTCCTGGACACCGAGTTCGGCCGCGACGACGTCTGGGTCGCCACGCACTGGAAGACCGCGCACCCGATCGACGTCGCCGTCACCGCCGGGGTCGTCCCCCGACACCGCGTCGTGTATCTGGTGCAGGACTACGAACCCGGCTTCAGCCCGTGGTCGACCGAGTACGCGGTCGCTGCCTCGACCTACCGCGCCGGCTTCCGCATGCTCGTGAACTCCGAGCCGCTGCGCCGGTACCTGGCCGACGTCGAGGGCCTCGACGTCCCCTCCGAGCACACCTTCGCACCGCACCTCGACCTCGAGCTGCTCGCACGGGTGGCCGCTGCCCGCAAGCACGAGGACGTGGTCCGGGTCCTCTTCTACGGCCGTCCGAGCAAGCACCGGAACCTGTTCCGCCTCGGCGTCGCCGCGCTGCGGGTCGCGGTGCAGGAGCTGGCCGACGACGGCATCCGGGTCGAGTTCCACTCGGCCGGTGAACAGCACGGCGACGTCGAGCTCGACGGGGGCCGGGGCGACGTGAAGCTCGTCTCGCACGGCACCATGCCCTGGGACGACTACTTCCGGTTCATCGCATCGACGAACGTGGTGCTGTCGCTCCAGCACAGCCCGCACCCGAGCCACCCACCGTTCGACGGCGCGGTGTCCGGCGCACGCGTCGTGACGAACGAGTTCCGCGGCACCCGGGCGCACCTGCACCCGAACCTCGAGGCGGTCCCCGCCGACGCCCGTTCCCTCGGCCTGGCCGTCGCCGACGCCGTACGGCAGGCAGCTGCGGATGGCCCGACCGGGCACGTGCCCCTGGCCGCGGGAGTGCTCGGTGGCCCGCTGGAGACCGCCGTCGACGCCCTCGCACGTGCACTCGAAGCAGAGGAGTCCACCCGATGACCCGCTCCACCCTCGTCGTCGTGCCCGTGTACGGCGACCTCGACTCCCTGCTGCGGTGCGTCGACGGGCTCCTCGAGCACCTCGACGCCGAGCGGCACCGCGCCCTGTTCGTCAACGACTGCGGGCCCGATGCGGACACCATCGAGCGGGCGCTGCTCGACCGGATCGGCGACCGCCCCGGGTTCCGGTACGAGCGGAACGACCACAACCTCGGGTTCGTCGGCACGTGCAACCATGCTGTGGACGAACTCGACCGCGGTGCCGACGAGCCCGACACCGAGGCCGTCCTGCTCCTCAACAGCGACGCCGTGCCGACGGCGGGGTTCCTCGACGCGATGCTCGCGGTCCTCGACGAGGACCGCACCGGCGTCGTCACCGCGCGCAGTGACAACGCGACGATCGCGAGCATCCCCTACCGCCTGACCAACCGGGGCGCGGCCCGCACCGAGGACCGCACCCGACGGGTCTGGGGCGAGCTCGCACCGCTGCTCCCGGTGTCCCAGGTCCTGCCCGTCGCGATGGGGTTCTGCTTCCTCACCCGCCGCGAGCTGATCGCCGAGCACGGTCTGTTCGACGAGGCCTTCGCGCCCGGTTACGGCGAGGAGAACGACTACTGCCTCCGGATCGCCGCCCACGGCTGGCTCGCCAAGATCGCCAACCGCGCGCTGGTCCTGCACGCCGGCGGCAAGAGCTTCTCCGGCAACCGCAGCGCCCTGCGCGCCGCACACCAGCGCGTGCTCGAGGGTCGCTACCCGTTCCTGCCGGACGCAGTGGCCGCGTACCAGCGGCACGGCATGACGGCGACCGAGCGGTTCGCCGACGTCCTCGTCCCCTCGGGGCAGCGCCCGCGGCTCGCCGTGGACCTGCGGCACGTCGAGGACGCCGACACGCTCGTCCGCCAGGTCGAAGCGGCCTTCGGGGACGGCTTCGACCTGGAGGCCCGGCTCCCCGCCGGTACGTCGGCACCGGCCGCGTGGACCGTCACCACCGGAGACCCCAGCCCAGACGACCTCGTCACCGTCGCCGTGCTCGTGGACCCGGCGCCCGCGGACGTCGTCACGGCCAACCGCCGGGCGCTCCACCTGGTGGTCGTACGGGCCGCGCAGAACGCAGTGCCGTGGTCGTCGCGAGCGCACCGGACGGGTGCCGACACCCTCGCGGCCGTCGTGGACCACTTCGCCGTGGTCGTCACACCGGGCGCGGTCACCGACGCCCGTGCACGCATCGCGGACGCGCTGACGGCCCCGCTCGCGGGCACGGCCGACGCGCTCGAACGTCGGTGGGCGGCACTGCTCCCCCTCGACCTCACGGCTGCCGACGTCGCCGCGGCGAGCGCGGCGGACGAGGTCGTGCGCCTGCGCCACGAGCTCGCCGACCTGCGCGCGAGCAGGTCCTTCCGCACCGGCCAGGCGATCGCGAAGGTCGCCGCACGACTGCCGGGGCGCCGCTGATGGCCGAGGCCAAGGGCATCGGCCGCGTCGCACGGCGCCTCGCCCGACCCTTCCGGGGCCCGGACAGACCGCTGACCGTGACCGACCGGCTCGACCGCTGGGCCCGGCGGATCGGCGAGTTCGAGGTACTGGACCGCGCGTACATCGAGGCACAGACCGGGCGGACGTTCGACACCGACGCCGACGCCGTCGCGTTCTACGTGCACAACGACGGGCAGCGGGGGCTCTCGCTGCACCCGCTCGTCGAGCACGAGTGGATGCGCGAGCACCAGCCCGTCCCCGCGATGTCCTGGTACGACGCCCTGCACCAGGAGGGCCCCGAGCTCTTCCAGACCGGGCCGCTCTTCGACGCAGGCGTGTACGCCGCCTCGGTGCCGGGAGCCGACCGCCCGGCGACCACGCTCGATGCGCTCCGGCACTTCCTGCGGAACGCGACCGATGCGACCACGCTCCCCGTGCCTCCAGGCCGCCGTGGCGACGCTCCCACCTGGGGCGCCGCACGCGACGCAGCCGTCGCCGATGCGCGCGCCTTCGCCGGTGCGCAGCACCGCACCCGGCGACGCTACCGGTCCACGTGGGACGGGCCCGAGGTCGCCGAGGCCCTCGGCCGGTACCCGCGCGGTGTCGCGCGGCGCGACGCGGAGCAACCGCTCGTGTCGATCGTGATGCCGGTGTACCGGCGCGCCGACGTGGTCGGTGCGGCAATCGCTTCGGTGCGAGCGCAGCAGCACACGAACTGGGAACTCCTCGTGGTCGACGACGGGTCCGGCGACCACACCGTCGACGTCGTGCGCGGGCTCGCTGCCGAAGACGGGCGCATCCGGCTCCTCGAGCGGGAGAACGGCGGTGCCGGCGCCGCACGGAACACCGGACTCGCGGCCGTGCGTGGCGACTTCGTCGCGTTCCTCGACGCCGACAACACCTGGCGTCCGGAACACCTGACCGCGGCCCTCGCGGCTCTGCTCGAGACCGACGGGCCCGCCGTGCACACGGGTCTGCGGATGGTCGGCGCGAACAACGCGGACGACCGGACCGCGCCCGTCGAGACGTACCGCGGCGAGGACGGCACGCTCGACGACCTGCTCGCGGGCAACTTCATCGACCTCAACGCGCTCGTGGTCCGCCGTGACGTCGCAGCAGGGGTCGGCCCGTTCGACGAGACGCTCCGACGCTGGATCGACTGGGAGTGGCTGCTCCGCATCGGGCAGCGGTTCGGGGTGCCTGCGTACGTGCCCGTCATCGGCGTCGACTACGACAACGTGCGGGACCAGCGACGGGTCTCCTCCGCCCAGCCCGCGTCGTGGCAGGAGGTCGCGCTCGCCCGCCACCGCATCGACTGGGACGCCCTGGCGTCCGCCGCACCGACGCGCGACACCGGACTCGTCTCGGTCGTCGTCCCGGTGTTCCGCGACTGGACGATGACCCGGCGCGCCGTCGATGCCGTCCTCGGCGCGGCCGACCACGACGGCGACCGCGTCGAGGTCGTCCTGGTCGACAACGGCTCTCCGCGATCGGTCTCCGCGATCCTCGGTGCCTGGTTCCGTGACGAACCCCGGGTGGTCCTGCAGCGCGAGGACCGGAACCGGAACTTCGCCCTGGGCAGCGACCTCGGACTCGCCCGGTCCTCGGGCGGCACCGTCGTCATGCTCAACAACGACACCGAGGTCACCACCGGCTGGCTGCGGCCGCTCGTCGGCGCGCTGGACGACCCGTCGGTCCTCGGCGCGCAGCCCCTGCTCGTGTACCCGGACGGCGTCGTGCAGGCCGCCGGCACGGTGTTCGGCGGGGACAAGGTGCTGCCCTGGCACTTCCTCGGCGAGCACCCGCGGCACGACGCCGACCGCGTGTTCGGGTCGGGCTCCGCCGGCGCAGTGCGGTTCTCGGCGATCACCGCAGCCGCCGCGGCGTTCCGTGCCGTCGACCTGATCCGCTGGCACGGGTTCGACCCCGTGTACGCCAACGGGCTGGAGGACGTGGACCTGTGTCTCCGCGCACTGACGGCGTCACCGGCGGGCTCCGCCTTCGTCGTCGTCCCGTCGTCGGTCGTCGTCCACCACGAGAGCCGCACGCCGGGCCGGGACGACGCCCGGGTCGACAACCGCCGCATCTTCGACGAGCGCTGGCACGGGCAGTACCCCGACGCCGACGCCGTCGACCGGTACGACGCAGCCGGACTGCGCTACCTCGGAGTGGCCCCCGGGCTCCCCAAGGGCCACGGCGTGATGGTGCGGTCCTCGCGACCGGTCATCGTCCGGGAGGAGGGGGCTGCAGGCTTACGTGTCGCCGTCAAGCACGACGGCACGCGCGTCGCGGACGTGTCCGCACTGGTCATCGCACTCGAAGCCGCGGGACACGTGGTGCAGGTCGACATGCCGACGTCCTGGTACCGGGGATCCAGCGGGTTGGACGAGGTGACCGTGCTGGTCGTGGGGGCACCGTCTTCGGGGCCGGGTGGTTCGTCGTTCGTGCCGCAGCCGGGGGCGCGGAACGTCGTGTGGCTGGCTGAGGGGCAGTCCGTCGCGGACGGGGACTTCGCCGTCGTGGTCGGGGCTGTGGCGGAGGCGGGGCAGGTCGTCCGGTCGCTGTGAGCGCTCCCTCGGCGCAGGTGGCGAGCGAACACCACGAGCCCGCGGAGCTGAGCGCGTTTCGATTCTGAGGCGGATTCTTCGGGCACGTTCACCAGGTTCCGAGACAAACGAGGCCTGCTGTTCACCTTGCCGGAGCAGGCTGCTCGCATGTCGCTCCTCTCGGATGCAATGCGGTCGACCTTCACGACCAAGTGCGCTGTGTGCGGCGCGGTCATCCGGAAGCGCGATGCGCTCGACCACGAGGGGCTGGCGTTCTGCTCGGTCCTCCACGAGGCCGAGTACATCGTCGCGACGCTGGACTGAGCGCCGACCGACCTCATCTCACTGGTTGAGACCCATCGTCGCCGCTGCCTGCCGGATGAACAGGCGCATGCGGACCGCCGCCTCTGCGGAGACGTGCGGGAGCGGGTGCTCGCCGTCCTCGGACATGCCGCCACCCCACGAGTTGTTGGAGGCCCGGGCGAAGGCGAACGGATCCGCGACCACCCACCCTCGTCGCGCACCGAGGTCGAACAAGTGCCGGTTCGCCACGACACCGTTCGTACGCTGGTTCACCGTGCCGTTGGTGCGGTTGTTCGGCGGGACCAAGCAGATCAGGGGTGTCTGACACTCCGCGAACCGCACGATCTTCTCGATGTTCGCGGTCATCTCCTCGAAGGGCACGCCCTCCCGGACGTCGTTCATGCCGATCATGACCACGAGCACGTCGGCCAGTGAACGACGGACCTGACCGAACGCACGCTCGGACGTCGCACCGTCCTCGGCGAAGCCTCCGACCAGCCGAAGACGGCGATCGCCGAGCTGGTCACGCCAGGACTCGGGGCGGGCCGTGACCGAGTCACCCGACACGGCGAAGGTCAGCGGTGTATCGGTGGTGATCTTGGATCGAGCTCTGAACATCCCTCGATGCTATCGACCGGAGCACCGGCGACCCCTCGTAGGATCGCCATGTGGCTCCAACAGCGCGCTCGCGTCCTCGCGACGGCCGTCCACCGCGGCTCGCGGTCTTCCCCGTCTACCGCGACAACCCGTACCTGAACCTCATGCTCCTGGCTCCACGCGCCTCGGGGTGGGACGTCCTCGAGTCCGCGAGGCTCGAGCGTTTCGAGCACGACCTGAGCTCCCTCGGCACCGGAGACGTCGTGCACGTGCACTGGACAGCTCCGATCGTGCAGCGTGCGGACGACGCCGCCGAGGCCGTTGCCCGACTCGCTCGGTTCCGAGCCGCGGTCGACGGAGCGCGGGCACACGGCGCCCGGGTCGTCTGGACGATCCACAACGCGCTCGCACACGACGTCCGGCACGAGGAGCACGAGATCGCGCTGAACCGCTACTTGGCCGCGACCGCGGACACGGTGCACGTCATGAACTCCCGCACGAGCGACGTGGTGGCGCCGTTCTACGACCTCTCCGGGCGAACGGTCGAACACCTCCCCCACCCGAGCTACCGCGGCATCTACGACGGCAACGGGTCCCGGGCGGAGGCACGAGCACGTTTCGGACTCGATGACGACGACGTCGCCGTGCTCTTCTTCGGACAGATCCGTCCGTACAAGGGAGTCGACGTCCTGATCGAGGCCCTGCAGCAGGCGTCCGCCGCCGGCCGGTTCGTCCTCCTGCTCGCCGGGAGGACGTCGGCCGAGGACGAAGCGACCATCGATCGGCTCGTGCCCGAAGGGCTCCGCACCGTCCGTCACCACGACTACGTGGCCGACGCCGAGGTCAAGCGCTGGTTCGACGCCGCGGACATCGCGGTGCTGCCGTACCGGCGCGTCCTGAACTCCGGCAGCCTCCACCTCGCCGCGACCTTCGGCGTGCCGGTCGTGCTGCCCGACGAAGCGCACCTCCGGAGCGACTTCGGCGGTGAAGCCTGGGTCCGGTGGTTCGAACCCGGTGATGCCGGCGCGCTCGCCCGGGTGCTGTCGGAGCCGTTGCCGGAACGCGGCGCCGCACTCGGGTTCACGGCCCGGCTCGCGCCGTTCGCGGTCTCCCGCCGATACGAGGCGCTCCTGCGGCACACGACGGCTGGCCTGCCGACGCGGACCGCCACGCGCCCTGAGGCATAATCAACCCTTGTTGCTGGCTCATGCTCGATCGAACGGAGAACTCGGTGTCACGGATCAAGGTGGCCATCATCGGCTCGTGCGTCACGCGAGAAGCGTTCATCACACGGAACAACCCGCACTACAAGGATGTCTACGACCTCGGTCCGCTCGCGTGGCAGACCGGTCTCGTGAGCTTCCTGTCGGCACCCGTCGCTCCGAAGATCGCGCAACAGATCCAGCCGGGTGACAAGGTCAACGAGCACGGGGCGCGCACGATGGCGCGCGACATCGCCAAGTCGGACCGCGCAGAACTCGAGTCGTTCGCGCCCGACTACCTGCTGTTCGACCTCTACTCCGACGTCCGGTACGGGCTCGCGCGGATCGGCGACGCGACCATCACGAACAACCCGAACAGCTTCCGGAAGACGGACTTCTTCGCTGCGGGTGAGAGCTTCACGACCCTGCACATGGCGAACGCGAGCGCCGAGTACGTGCCGCTCCTCGAGCAGGCCGTCGACGAGCTCGTGGCATGGCAGCGACAGGCGCTCCCGGAGACGACTCTGGTGTTGAACTGCTTCCGGTACAGCTCGTACTACCGGACGAGCACTGGCGACCTGGAGTTCGTGAAGTACCGCGGAGACCAGAAACGGGATGACCTGTACAAGCGGCTGCTGCGGGAGAACGACCGGTACGACTCGCTCTACCGTTCGATCGCTGCCCGCCACGACCTCCGCACCATCGACAACCGCGACCGTTCGTACCACTCCGACGGCGCGCACCCCTACGGCATCTCGCCCTGGCACTTCGGACGACCGTTCTTCCAGGACTTCATGGCCGACCTCGACCGCATGGTCATCGGCGATGCCCTGACCGCCGGGCACCCGGCCGACGAACTCGCCGGCCTCAGTTCCTGAGCACGGAGCGCGTTGCGCGCAGGAGCCGTCGGGCGAAGTGCCCGCTCGGCACCCGACGGTCGACGAGGAACCGCCAGCCGTCCGCACGGTCGGCCAGGGGCTGCAGTTGCACGCCGCTCGGAACGGGCGGGAGCGGCATCCTCGCGGTCACGACCGGGAAGTCGAGCCGGAGACCACGGAACGAGATCCGGACCACGGCACGGTGTCTGCCGGTGACTACGTCGCCGTTCTCCAGGCGCAGCGACCAGCGGGACGCGCGGTGATCGACCCGGAGGACGGCCTGAGTACCCGCTGACCCGGCTCCGGTCACAGTGGCGTTTTCGGTCGGGGTTGCGGTCAGGACCATGTCGAGGGACACACCGTCAGGCACCGGCCCGGCCACTGATCCGCTCAGGGTCAGGCCGCCGGCGTCCGGGTGCGCCTCGTCGACGACGAGCGGTGCGAGGTGCCGCACCGTCGAGACCAGCTGCACTGCGAGCGGGTCCTGCCCGTGGACGGCGTCCGCCATCGCTCGCAGGAGTTCGGAGCTCCCTTGGACCCCTGCCGTCAGCGGGCCCAGGTCCGTGACGGCGGATCCGAGCACCGACACGTCGGTGTGCTCCGCGCGGTTCGCCAGCAGGACCAACGGCCCGTCGTTCACGAGGGATCCGCGATCGAGTGCGAAGACGGCTGCCCCTCCGAGCACACCGACCGAGTTGATCACGTCCACCCAGGCGCGGAGCAGCACCGGCGGCACGTCGCGGTCGTCGCGCGCGTCGTGCAGCGCAGACGCGAGGCGCACGGCGATCTCCCCCGCTCCGTTGGCCACCGCGAACCAGAGCGCTCGTCGCTCGGCACGGAGCGCCTGACGATCTTCGGTCGGCACGACCGCGAGCAGATCGTGCACCGCCCTGATGACCCGGTGCAGGTCGTGCGCATCCGGCTGGCCGCGGAGGAACCGTTCGAGGTGGACGTACCCGTCGGCGTCGAGGACGACCTCGGCGTGCGCGCGGCGGACCTCCGGTGCGGCATCGGCGAGGAGTGATGCCACCTCGATCTCCTGATCGAAGTAGCTCAGCACGCCGTCGATGCCCGACGCCCTCGCGGTCATGGACGAGGCTCCCGGACGCTCGCGGTACAGGTAGACGACCTCCGGCACCACCGCGACACGGTCCGCAGCGAGGAACGCGCGGACCATCGGCACGATGTCGTTGGAGCGCGGGGCGTTCGGGAACCGGACGCCCGACGCGCGCAGGAAGTCGGTGCGGAAGACCCGGTTCCAGCATGCGCGGTTCGCCAAGAGCCTCGGCATGGCCTGGAGGTCCGTCACCGACTCGGTCAGGACGTCGTACCAACTCGACATGGGCTCCCAGGTCGACCCGGAGCTGAACTTGAGGTGCCGGCCGAGCGCGATCACGGCGTCGCTGCGCTCGGCTGCGTCGATGAGCGCCCGGTACGCCCAGTCAGGTACCAGGTCATCACCGTCGGCGAACACCAGGTACTCGCCCTGCGCGAGGTCGATCCCCTGGTTGCGGGCGGCGCCTCCCCCCGCTGCTCGGGATCGGTGCAGTCGCACACGGGGGTCGCCGGACGCGATCCGCTCCACGATCGCGACCGTCTCGTCGGTGGACCGGTCGTCGATGACGATCACCTCGAGGTCGACATCCTGCCGCAGGACACAGTCGAGCTGCTCCTCGATCCACGGCGCGACGTCGTGCACCGGCATGACGACGGAGAGCTGTGCGCTCACGGCCGACTCCTCGTCCTGAGCACGGCGGCGACGCGGCTCAGTGCCGACGGTGCGACGGCCACCTCGACACGGTGGATCCGCCCGTCGCGCAGCGTGAACTCGACGCTCCACCTGTCACCCGGCCGAGGCCTCGCCGACGACACGACCGTGTCCGATGACAGCACGCCCCGGTGCACTGCCGTCCGGGTTCCGTCGCGCTCGAGCACGACACTCCCCGGTGCCGGGTGCTCGAGACCCGTCATGCTGATCCGGAGACCACCACGGTGTCGGTCGGCGGTCGCACGGACGCGACGATTGCGTCGGAGGAACACGACGTCGTCCACTGCTCCGTCCCGCAACGCGGACAGCACGACCTGTTCGTGCTCGTCCAGCCCACGGCCGACGAACTCGTCCCAGAACGCCGCGACGAGCTCTGGACGGACAGGGAGCGGATCGCCACGCTGTGCGGCATCGACGACCGGCCGGAACAGGCGTTCGCGCCACAGGTCAGCGCCGCGCTCCGTGTCGGGACCGAGGGCCCGCTCGCACTCGGCGGCGAGACTGCCCCACCGCAGGACGACGTCCTCTGCCGGGCGGTCGAACGTCTCGACGAGCTCGGCCGCGAGTCCCGGCTCCTTCGCCCGGAGCAGGGCGTAGGCGGCGCCGGGGTAGGCGCTGAGGTCGTCGAACTCGGTCTCGTCGACCCAGGTGCCGATCCACCGCACGAAATCGGCGAGCAGGCGGGCGCCGGCTGGGTCGAGCACGCCGATCCCGCGGACCCGCGTCCACGCCTCTCGGCGGATCAGCCGCCGTCCGAAAGCCGCCGTCGCCCCATCCGCCCCGTGTGCCGCGTACGTCTCGACTGCTGCACGGGTCTGTTCGACCCAGTCGTCCAGGTCGTCGCCCCGGCCGATGCCCGACGTCACCGACTCGTCGTGTCGCCGGTGGCTGTACACCACCTCGGGCAGCACGTCGACCCTCGCTCCCACCGCGAGCCGCGCCCACCAGGAAACGTCCTCGCAGGTGGTGCCGGTCGGGAACTCGACGCCGGACTCGAGCAACCACGTGCGGTTGAAGACCTTGTTCCAGGGTGTGTGGTCGAAGGCCAGCTGCGGCGTGTCCGAGAGTCGGAGGCCGGTCCCCCCGGTCGTCCAGAGTGCGTCGTCCGTCGTCCAGTAGGTCGACTCGCGCCCGTCCCCGGTGAACTGCTCAGCCCTCCCGCTGACGATCTCCGGACCGGACTCGGCGAACACGGCAAGGAGCCGTTCGTAGGCAGCGGGCGGCACGAGGTCGTCGGCGTCCGCGAACGCGACGAAGTCGCCGGTCGCGACGCCCAGCCCGGTGTTCCTGGCGTTGCCGGCTCCGCCACGTTCCCCGATCTCGAGCACGACGATGCGCGGGTCTTCGGTGGCGAGCGACCGGACGGACTCCGTCACCCCGGAGCTGAGCCCGTCGAGCACGAGGATGATCTCGAGCCGACGGTGGCTCTGCGACCGGAGCGCCTCCAGCGCGACGTCGAACCACGGGCCGACGCTGCCGACCGGCACGACGACCGACAGCAGGGGAAGGGGTCCGCCCACAGCACTTCTCCTGGAGTTCATCACGTTCGGGTTGCGCAGTGCGCGACGAGCCAACCTCGACTTCAGCCCTAAACTATCGCAGCACGTGCATCACGACGACAGGGAGCCGATCGACCGATGGACTCAGCGATCCGGACCACACCACTCATCTCCGTCGTCGTGGCGGCACTCGACGTGGAACGGTACCTCCCGACGCTCCTGCGGTCGTTCGAACGGCAGACGTTCGACCACGACCGTGTGCAGTTCGTGTTCGTCGATGACGGGTCGACCGACTCGACGGGGTCGCTCCTCGACGACTGGGCAAGGTCCGCCGGAGCCGACGTGACCGTGATCCATCAGGACAACGCCTGGATCGCCGACGCACGGAACACCGGATTGGCCCGGGCCACCGGGCAGTGGGTCACCTTCGTCGACGCCGACGACGAGCTGGAGGAACGCTACTTCGAAGAGGTCGCGAAGTTCATCGAGTTGCACGCGTCGGACGATGTCGCGCTCCTCGCGGCCCATCAGCTCCTCCTGGACGACGACGGCGGCGTGACGGACGGGCACCCGTCCCGCAAGCGCTTCGAGAAGGGATCGCGCATCGTCGACATGCGGTTGGACCCCATCGTGCAGACCGGCGTGAACGCGGCGTTCATGCGTCGTGACCTCGTCGAGGCGGCGGGTCTCCGGTTCGACGGTCGTGTCCGACCCACGTTCGAGGACGCCCACTTCGTCGCGCGCTACCTGCTCCGCAACGGACTGCACCGGATCGGTCTGATGGCCTCGGCCAAGTACCGCTACCGTCAGCGCGGCGACGGCAGCTCCACCATGCAGACCAGCCACGAGGACCGACGGAAGTACACCGACGTGCTCCGTCACGGTCACCTCGGGCTCCTCGACGAGGCGTCGGCGACCGGACGCATCGATCGTTGGGTGGCGAACACCGTCCTCTACGACCTCGTCGGGTACTTCCGGCGCGAGCGTGCGATCCGGTCGCCCTCGGCCCTCGCCCCCGCCGATGCGTTCGACGAGTTCCACGAGCTGGCGGCTGCGGTCCTGCAGCGAGTCGGTCCGGAAGCGGTCCGCTCCTTCGACCTACTGCCCGTGGAGTTCGCGGTGCGGCGGGCGATGCTCGTCGGGTACCGGGACGAACCGGACCGCCCGAACACCGTCAACCTCGCTCAGGTCGATGAGGCCCACCAACTCGTGCAGCTCCAGTACTGGTTCACCGGCGAGATCCCGGCGGAACAGATCGCTGTCGACGGACACGAGGTCGTCCCCGAGTTCGAGACCGTCCAGGACTTCGTCTTCTACGGTCGGCCGCTGGTTCGCCGGCGCGTGATCTGGATCCCCCGCGGCCACGTCACCGAGATGCACGTGGACGGACAGCAGGTCGTCTTCGCCCGGGGTGAAGTGCCGAACCACTACGCAACCCTGACCCGCCGCCAGCTCGAACCGCAGATCCTGGCCCAGCGCCGACGCGTGGTGGATCCCAACGAGGTGGAGCTGACCAACAAGCAGCACGTCTGGCGAGCGGTGCGCGAGCGTGCGATCACAACCCGGAACTCCCTGCAGAAGACCGCACTCCGGAACGCCCTGGCACCGACGCTGGCCCGCACGCGCCGCGCACGCGAACGGTTCCAGGGCGCGTGGGTGTTCATCGATCGGGACACGGACGCGAACGACAACGCGGAACACGCCTACCGGTACGTTCGACGGCACCGTCCGGACATCAACGCCTACTTCGTGCTCAACCGCGATTCCAAGGACTGGGACCGCCTGCAGCGCGAAGGGTTCCGGATGATCGCGTTCCGGTCGCTCGAGTGGGTGCAACTGATGCTCCACGCCGAACACGTCGCGTCGTCGCACATCGCGGACTTCGTCACCAAGCCCCTGCCCGCGTCGAAGTTCGGGCAGCCGCGGTTCCACTTCACCTTCCTGCAGCACGGCGTGATCAACTACGACCTGTCGCGGTGGCTCAACTCGAAGCGACCCGACCTGTTCGTGGTCTCGACCCCGCAGGAGCGGGACGCGATCGCGGGCCACGGGCAGTGGATCTTCTCCCAGCACGAGGTCGTCCTGACCGGGCTGCCCCGCTTCGACGCGCTCCTCGAGAAGAGCCGGGCGAAGCAGGAAACCGAGCGCGACCTCATCCTCGTGATGCCAACCTGGCGTCACTACCTCGTCGGGGCGCAGGTCGCCGGATCCGGAGCGTGGGAGCGTGACGACCGGTTCATGGAGAGCCGTTTCGCCAAGGAGTACACGGCGCTCATGTCGTCGCCGGAGCTCCGCGCACTCGCGAAGCGGACCGGGAAGCGCCTCGCGCTCATGCCGCACCCGCTCCTCCGTCCGTACCTGACCGACTTCCACCTGCCCGACGACGTGGAGATCCTCGACTTCGCCGTCGACGGCGTGCAGGACGTCCTCGCCCGGAGCGCTGCGTTCGTGACCGACTTCTCGTCGCTGGCCTTCGACGCCGCCTTCATCGACGTCCCGGTGGTGTACTTCCACTTCGACCTCCGCGAGTTCTTCGGCGGCTCGCACAGTGGTCGTCGCGGGTACTTCGACTACGACGAAGCCGGGTTCGGCGAGGTCACGGGGTCCGTCCGGGAAGTGGAAGGCGCTGTCGAACGGATCGCAGAGGCCGGGTTCCGCCCGTCGGACACGTTCCGGGAACGGGCGCGACGGACCTTCGTCACGCGGGACGGGCGCAATTCGGAACGCGTCATCCAGATGATGGAGTGGTTGACGGGCGGACCACGACCAGCCGAGCCCGAGGCCGAGGCCGCGCTGCCCGCCGAGGATCAGTCCTCGGCTTCGGTGAGCTCCCAGAACGGCGAACGCTCGACCGTCGACGCGTCCGGCTTGTAGAAGGGCTCCTTCAGCGAGAGGTGCGGCCGCTCCCAGGCGACGTCGCGCCGCACGACCCGTGCCGGTGTCCCGACGGCGATGCAGTTGTTGGGGACCCGGCCCGTCACGATCGACCCGGTCCCGATCACGGAGCCGCGCCCGACGGTGGTACCGCCGAGGACCGTGACGCCGAGTGCGAGCCAGACGTGGTCACCGATGTCGATCGACCTCGACACGTTGACCCGCGCTCCGGTGCGGACGTCGAAGATCGGGTGCGCGTCGTCCGCCCGGATCTGGACGTGCGAAGCGATCATGACGTCGTCGCCGATCCGCACGGTCGTCCCCTCCGTCGCCGAGATCACGCAGTTGGCGGTGGTGGATGCGTTGGCGCCGACGAGCACGGACGAGTCCTGCCCGATCCTGATGTTCGCGACGAACGCCGGCGCACCGTGGTTCTCCGCGATGTCGAGCAGACCGTTGTCACAGTCCATGCTCACCACGATCCGCCCGAGACGCGCACGTTGGTGGACCCGCACGACGTTGTTCGACCCGCGGAACGTGATCTTGACGTTCCCCCGTTTCGGGCCGGCGTACTCGATACGGTTCCCGCGGTCGTCCGAGTAGGCCGACAGCTCCTCAACATCCGTTTGCACGGCTCCAGCCTAGGTGCAGCGCAGGAGCACGCTCAGACGGTCGCCTCGTACGCCGACACGACCTTCTTGGTCGGGCCGATCATCTTCAGCTCGCCCTCGTTGAGCCAGGCGACCTGGTCGCACATGTCCTTGACGGTCCCCATGGAGTGCGAGACGAGGATGACCGTGCGGCCTTCGTCCTTCATCTCCTTGAACTTCGTCTGGCAGCGCTTGCGGAACGTCGCGTCGCCGACGGCCAGCACCTCGTCCACGACCAGGATGTCCGGCGTGACCGCGACGGCGACGGAGAACCCGAGCCGCACGTACATGCCGGACGAGTAGTTCTTCACCGGCTGGTCGATGAAGTTGCCCACACCGGAGAACGACACGATGTCGTCGAACTTCCGCGCCACTTCCTTGCGGCTCATCCCGAGGATCGAGCCGTTCAGGAACACGTTCTCGCGACCGGAGAGCTCGGGGTGGAACCCGGAGCCGACCTCGAGCAGTGACGCCTGCTTGCCACGCGCGGTGATCGAGCCCTCTTCCGGCCAGAGGATCTTGGCGAGGCACTTCAACAGCGTCGACTTGCCGGACCCGTTCTTGCCGATGAGGCCGAACGTCGATCCGTGCGGGACCTCGAACGACACGTCCTTCAGTGCCCAGAAGTCCTCGTGCACGGACTTCTTCCCGCGCATGACCATGCTCTTCAGCGAGTCGTTGCGCTCGTGGTACATGCGGAAGCGCTTGGAGACGTGTTCGACGGAGACGGCGGAGTCGTTCACAGGAGTTCAGCCAGCTTCTTCTCGTTGCGGGAGAACACGACGTAGCCGATCGCGAGCGAGGCGCACCCCGCGATGGCACACGCGACCAGGTCGGTCCAGTTCGGGAGGCGGTTGTCGTACATGAGGTTCCGGAAGACCTCGGAGAACCGCTCGATCGGGTTGAGCTTGTAGACGTGGATGATCCACGGGTGTCCGGCCTTGTTGGCGGCGTCCTCGACGAGCGAGAGCGGGTAGATGATCGGCGACAGGTACATCCACATCTGCAGTGCGATGCCGACCAGGTGCTGCATGTCGCGGAAGTGCACGTTGATGATCGAAAGGATCAGCCCGAGGCCGGCGGAGAACATGGCGAGGAACACCATCGTCAGGGCGATCAGCGGCAGGTAGAGCCAGAAGTTCGACCCGGCGATCGCGAGCGCGATGAGCAGCACCCCCATCTCCACCAGCCACGTGAACCCGAAGGACCCGACGGCCGCGAGCGGCAGGGTCATCCGCGGGAAGTACACCTTCTTGATCAGCGAGCCGTTGGCGACGATCGACGTCATGCCGGAGTTGATGACGTTGCGCGCGAAGATCCACGGCAGCAGCCCGCACATGAGCCAGAGCGGGTAGATGTTGAGCCCGCTGGGGTCGCCGACCTCGAGTCGCGCCCGGAAGATGAACGAGTACACGATCGTGTAGATCAGCATCGTCGCGAGCGGGTTGATCAGGGACCACAGTTGCCCGAAGACCGTGCGGCGGTACTTGCCCTTGACCTCGCGGGCGGTGAGGTTCGCCAGGAGTTCCCGCGACGACATGAGCTCGTTCAGGTACGTCATGCTTCGGGTGCAGGCTCCTCCGGGGCGCAACGCAGCGCTCCTCACAGGGATTCGGGGACGAGACATTCTCGCACAAAGGTTGCACTTGCCACGTTCGACTCGGTGACGCATGTCCGCTGCGGGTGCCGCGGAGACGAACACCTGGTGAAACCTGAGTAGGGTTGGTGGGTGATCGTCAGCTTCGCCAACCACTCCACCGCGCCGGTGAACCTCGGCGGGGCGGAACGGTCACTCATCCGCTTCGTGGAGGACTGGCAGGCGCAGGACCCGGCCATGACGCCGACCTTCATCACCAAGGCCCCGCGCGGCAAGTTCATCGATGCCCTCGACGAGCGTGGCTGGTCGTACGACGCGTTGCGGTTCCGCGGCTGGGCCCTGCCGAGTCCGCAGCCCGCGCCGGCTGCGGAACGCGCCGCCTTCGCGACCGTCGACTACGCCGCCGTGAACGCGATCATCCGGAAGTACGAGCGCGAGCGCCCGGACCTCGTCGTCACCAACACACTCGTCGCCCCGTGGGCGTCGTTCGCCGCCGCGGTCCTCGGGATCCCGCAGGCGTGGTTCGTCCGCGAGTACGGCGACCTCGACCACGGTCTGCAGTTCCAGACGGGCCGTGCGGGCGTCCTCGGCGACATCGGCCTGCTGTCCGGGGCCGTCGTCACCAACTCCGAGGCGATGCGCGAGCACCTGGCGCAGTACATCCCCGCCGACAAGCTCTCCGTCGCGTACCCGACGGTCGACACGAGCCGACTCCTGGCGACGAAGGACGACACGCCTGCCGTCACCCCCTTCCCGCAGGCAGAACCCGGCCTCCGGATCACGGTCCTCGGCCGCGTCGAGGAGTCCAAGGGTCAGCACCGCGTCGTCGACGCGCTCGGCGCGCTGCGCCGACGAGGCGTGACCGCGAGCGTCTGTTTCGTCGGGAGCTGGAAGCACCCGGGTGAGGACCAGCGGCTCACCGACCGCGCCCGCGCGCTCGGTGTCGCCGAGCACGTCGTGTTCGCTGGCGAGCAGCACACGCCCGCGCCCTTCATCAAGGCGGCCGACGTCTGCGTCACACCGTCCACCATCGAGGCCTTCGGTCGCACCACCGCCGAGTACATGGCGCTCGGCAAGGCCGTCGTCGCCACGCGCCAGGGCGGCAGCGCGGAACTCGTGGAGCCCGGTGTGACCGGCGCGCTGGTCGATGCCGAGGACACGAACGCCCTCGCCGACGCCCTCGCTGCGTACGCGGCCGACCCGGACACGGCCAGGAGGCACGGTGCGGCTGCACCGGAACGCCTCGTCACCGTCACGGGTTCGGGCCACGACAACGCGGCGGCCATCGCACGCTTGGTCGCGCTGGTCGGCACCGAGGGCTACCGGCTCCCCCAGGCGGCGCGCTACTGGTTCGAGCTGCCCGGCGCGTACGCCTCGCTCGGTGCGACGAGCGCCAGAGCCGCCGTCGGACTCCTCGCGAGCCGCGCGCGATCCCGCTCCGGGGCCGTCGGTCGACTCCTCGCCCGGCCGGGCGTCGTCGTCCGGAAGCTGGCTCGGCGATGACGCGCGACCGTCGTCCGGTCACGATCGTGGTCCCGATCTACGACGATCTCCCCGGTCTCGAGCGCTGCATCGAGGCACTGCTCGAGACGGTGGACTTCGCCGTCGACCGCGTGCTCCTGGCGAACGACATGGGCCCCCGCGTCGACGCGATCGAGGCCCGGGTGCTCGAGCTCGTCGGTGACCACAAGGGGTTCGAGTACACCCGCAACAGCCGCAACCTCGGCTTCGTCGGCAACTGCAACCGGGCGGTCCTCGAGCTCGACCGCACGGGCAACGACGTCCTGCTCCTCAACAGCGACACCGTCCCGATGCCGGGGTTCCTGGACGAGATGACCGCGGTCCTGGCCTCGGACGACTCGATCGGCGTCGTGTGCGCGAGGAGCGACAACGCCACCATCGCGTCCTTCCCCTACGCGCGGCGGAACCCGCGCGCGAGCCTCGCACCGCGCCGCACCCGCGAGCTGCACGGCCGGACGAAGTACCTGCTCCCGCGGCACACGGTCTCCCCGGTGGCGATGGGCTTCTGCTTCCTCATCCGGCGCGAGATGGTCGACCGCTTCGGGTTGTTCGACGACGTCTTCTCCCCCGGCTACGGCGAGGAGAACGACTTCTGCCTGCGGATCAACGAGCACGGCTTCACCTCGGTGTTGGCGAACCGCGCGTTGGTCCTGCACACGGGCTCGACGAGCTTCAGCGGGGATCGCGGTCCCTCGCTCCGGCTCGAGCACGAGCGGATCCTGCTCGAGCGCTACCCCTTCTACGGCGGCGCGATCGCGCTCTTCCTCGCCCGGTACCGTGACGCCGTCGACGTGTTCGCCGATGCGTTCCTGCCCGACGACGACGTCGTCCGCGTGGCGCTGCACCTCCCGGCCGACCTGACCGACGAGGTCATCGCCCGGACCCGCAGCACCCTCGCTGCAGCGCCGGATGACGTCGTCGTCACGGTCATCGTCGCGAAGTCGCAGATCCGGGACGCCCGTGAGGCGTTCCCGGGCGCTGCGATCGCCGTCGGGGGCCGGCCACGGCAGATCTTCGACGTCGCGGTCGCGCTCGGCGCCCTGACCACGTTCGCGCAGCTCTCCGCGCTCAACGCCAACGCTCCCCGCTGGATCCTCGTCGACCCCGTGTCGCAGGACGTCCGGTGGTCACACGCGGTCGCGAACCACCGTGCGTCGGCGATCGACCGCATCCTGCGCCGCTTCGAGAACCAGAGCACGAGCTGGCGCGACGGGGACGACCTCGTCCGGCTCGTCCGCACAGCCGCCGCGAACGAGATCGACCCGGCGTCCCTGCGTGCTCGCTGGCATGCGGTTTCGGACATCGCCGAAGCGACCGGCCTCCTGGTGCACCGCGCGACGGTGTCGGTCCGACGCCTCGCCGCGCTCACGTTCGGTGCGCGCAACCCGCGCATCGTCGCCCGCCTCCGCGCGATCGCCGGCCGCGGCGCCTGAGCGACGACCGACGAGCGGACGGGAGGCCCGTGGCGGCGCCGCCACGGGCCTCCCGTCCGTCACGCGAGTGCGTCGACGACCGCGCGGTGTCGCGCGATGCCGGCCACGTCGAACGCACCGAGCAGGTGCAGCGTGGCGATCCGGAACACGAGGGCGCGCAGGAGCAACTGCCGCCACTCGTGTTCGCCCTCGCCAAGATCGTCGAGGCGGTCGACGGGCACGCCGTGCCAGCAGACCGCGTCGACCGCGGCGATCGCGGCTCCCGTGCCGGCCGGACGCCAGTACGGTGGCCAGTCGATGATCGCGGGCGCGAGTCCCTCCGCGAACAGGACGTTGCCGAGCAGGTCCCCGTGGATCAACTGCGCCGGCGCGTGGACGGGACGGAACGCCGCGGCCACGCGGTCGAGGGTCGGGTCGGTCGGCAGTGGTGCCTCGCCCCAGGCCATGCGGTCCGCGCGACGCCACGGGTCGTCGGTCTCGGGGTCGGCCGTCCGGAGGAACGCGGGGCACCCGACGTCGGCGACCGCGCGGTGGAAGGCCCGACCCGCTCGGATGACGTGGTCGACACGGGTCTCGTCAGCGACCCCGGCGACGAACTCCCACGCCTCCCACTCCCCGCACCGCCAGGCACCGGCGCGAGTGGGCACCGGTCTCGGCGTCCGGAACGCCGACGTGTGGCCCAGCTCCGCCAGCACCGCAGCGCGCCAGTCCGTCACGAGCGCACCGTCGTGGGGCCGGAGGACGATGTCGCCCGCCCGCCAGGAGCGGCCGCGGCCGCCCACGAGTGGCACCGGTGTGGCTGCTCCCGCACCGAACGCGGCGAGCACTCCGGGATCCGGTGGTGCCGGCTGGCCGTCGGTCACGCGGTCCGGAGGATCTTCGCCATCGGCCGGCCCTTGGCGACCTCGTCGACGAGTTTGTCGAGGTACCGGATCTGCCGCATGAGCGGGTCGTCGAGCTCCTCGATCCGCACCCCGCAGATCACCCCGGTGATGAGCGGGGCGTTCGGGTTGAGGTGCGCGCCGGCGAAGAAGTCCTCGAACGTGGTCCGGTCGGCCAGGTGCTGCGCGAGCGCCCGGTCGTCGAAACCGGTCAACCACTCGATGACGGTGTCGAGCTCTGCCTTCGTGTGGCCCTTCCGCTCCACCTTCGCCAGGTAGTGCCCGTAAACGTCCGCGACGGGCGTCCCGAAGATCCGGTGACCGGCCATGGCCGCTGCTCCTACACCAGGCAGCGGGGTCCGAGCAGGCTCTTCAGCTCGCCGAACAGGTCGGGGGTCAGGTTCACCGGGAACGGCAGCTCGAAGGTGCGCGCGACGTCGTCCTTGAGCAGCTTCAGCCGGACCTCGGTGTCACCCTGGTGGCGGCCGAGCACGGCGGCGAGTTCCGTCACCGTGGTCGTCGTGGCCTGTCGTTCCGGAAGGGACAGGGTGAGCGGGCCGGAGCCCATCGCGTCGCCGACGTTCGGCTGGAACATGCTCACCGCGTGCAGGGCCTTGCCGTCGTCGCGGACGTTGACGCGGCCGCGCAGGACGACGATCGAGTCGGGCACCAGGGACGGGCCGAACTCCTGGTACGTCTTGCCCAGGAACATCACGCCGATCTGGCCGCCGAAGTCCTCGATGTCGACGATGCCGTACGGGTTGCCGCTCGTCTTCGCCACCCGGTGCTGCACGCTCGTCAGCAGGCCGGCGACGGTGACCGTCTCGCCCTCGATCGAGTCGTCGGCGGTGAGCAGGTCGGCGATGGTGATCGACTGGTGCTTCGCGAGCTCGATCTCGAGCCCGGCGAGCGGGTGGTCGGACACGTAGAGCCCGAGCATGTCCCGCTCGAACGCCAGCTTGTCGCGCTTGGACCACTCCGGACGGTCCGGCACCTGGGACACCGCGGCACTCGGGGCGTCCTCGGCGGCCTCGGCGAAGAGCGAGTCGAAGTCGAACCCGACGTTGCCGTGGGCCTCGTCGCGCTTGACCTTCACCGCGCCCTCGACCGCGCCCTCGTGGATCTCCACCAGGGCTCGGCGGGTGTCGCCGAACTCGTCGAAGGCACCGGCTTTGATGAGCGACTCGACCGTGCGCTTGTTCGCCGACGAGATCGGGATCTTGCGCAGGAAGTCGTGGAACGACTCGAAGGCGCCCTTCTCGGTCCGCGCCTTGACGATGTCGTCGACGACGTTGAACCCGACGTTGCGGATGGCACCCATGCCGAAGCGGATGTCGTCGCCGACTGCGGCGAAGAAGCCGATCGACTCGTTGACGTCCGGCGGCATCACCTTGATGCCCATCCGGCGGCACTCGTTCAGGTAGAGCGCGAGCTTGTCCCGGGCGTCGCCGACGCTCGTCAGCAGCGCCGCCATGTACTCGGCCGGGTAGTGCGCCTTGAGGTACGCGGTCCAGAAGGACACCACACCGTAGGCCGCCGAGTGCGCCTTGTTGAACGCGTAGTCGGAGAAGGGCAGCAGGATGTCCCACAGCGTCTTGATCGCCGCGTCGGAGTACCCGTTGTCCTTCATGCCCTGCTGGAAGCCCGCGTACTGCTTGTCGAGCTCGGACTTCTTCTTCTTGCCCATCGCGCGGCGGAGGATGTCCGCCTGGCCGAGGGAGAACCCGGCGACCTTCTGCGCGATGGCCATGACCTGCTCCTGGTAGATGATCAGGCCGTAGGTCGTGCCGATGATGTCCTTGAGGGGCTCCTCGAGCTCCGGGTGGATCGGCGTGATCGGCTGCTCGCCGTTCTTGCGGAGCGCGTAGTTCGTGTGCGAGTTCGCACCCATGGGCCCCGGGCGGTACAGGGCGATGAGCGCGGAGATGTCCTCGAAGTTGTCGGGCTTCATCAGCCGCAGCAGGCCACGCATCGGCCCACCGTCGAGCTGGAACACACCGAGGGTGTCGCCGCGCTGCAGGAGCGCGTACGCCTCGGGGTCCTCGAGCCCCATGTTCTCGAGGTCGAGCTCGGTCCCCCGGTTCGTCTTGATGTTGTCGAGGGCGTCACTGATGATCGTGAGGTTGCGGAGCCCCAGGAAGTCCATCTTGATCAGGCCGAGCGACTCTGCTGCCGGGTAGTCGAACTGCGTGACGATCTGGCCGTCCTGCTCCCGCTTCATGATCGGGATGATGTCGATGAGCGGATCGCTCGACATGATGACGCCGGCCGCGTGCACGCCCCACTGGCGCTTCAGCCCCTCGAGCCCGAGTGCGGTGTCGAAGACGGTCTTCGCCTCCGGGTCGGTCTCGACCACGGTGCGGACGTCGACGGCTTCCTTGTAGCGCGGGTGGTCCTTGTCGAAGATCCCGGTGAGCGGGATGTCCTTGCCCATCACGGGCGGCGGCATTGCCTTGGTGAGCTTCTCGCCCATGCCGAACGGGAACCCGAGGACGCGCGAGGAGTCCTTGAGCGCCTGCTTCGCCTTGATCGTGCCGTACGTGACGATCTGCGCCACGCGCTCCGACCCGTACTTCTCGGTGACGTACTTGATCGCCTCACCGCGGCGCCGGTCGTCGAAGTCGACGTCGAAGTCGGGCATCGAGACGCGGTCCGGGTTGAGGAACCGCTCGAAGATCAGGCCGTGCCGGATCGGGTCGAGGTCGGTGATGCGCATCGCGTACGCCACCATCGAGCCGGCGCCGGAGCCACGACCCGGACCGACGCGGATGCCGTTGTTCTTGGACCAGTTGATGAAGTCCGCGACCACCAGGAAGTAGCCCGGGAACCCCATCTGGTTGATGATGCCGACCTCGTAGTCGGCGCGGTCCTGCACCTCTTTCGAGATGCCGTCCGGGTACCGGTAGTCCAGGCCCTTCGCGACCTCTTTCTCGAACCAGGAGTGCTCGGTCTCGCCCTCGGGCACCGGGAATTTCGGCATGTAGTTGGCCGAGGTGTCGAACTCCACGTTGCAGCGTTCCGCGATGAGCAGCGTGTTGTCGCAGGCCTCGAGGTTGTCGCGGAAGACGTGCCGCATCTGCGCCGGGGTCTTCAGGTAGAACTCGTCGGCGTCGAACTTGAAGCGGTTCGGGTCGTTGAGGGTCGAGCCGGACTGCACGCAGAGCAGTGCCGCGTGCGACTTGGCGTCGTGGGCGTGCGTGTAGTGCAGGTCGTTCGTGCCGACCAGCGGGATGTCGAGGTCCTTCGCCAGGCGGATCAGGTCGCTCATGATCCGGCGTTCGATCTCGAGGCCGTGGTCCATGACCTCGGCGAAGTAGTTCTCCTTGCCGAAGATGTCGCGGTAGTCGGCGGCGGCCTGCACCGCTTCGTCGTACTGGCCGAGGCGCAGGCGCGTCTGGATCTCCCCCGAGGGGCAACCCGTCGTGGCGATGATCCCCTCGTGGTACTCCTGCAGGAGCTCGATGTCCATACGGGGCTTGAAGTAGTAGCCCTCGAGCGACGCCTTGGACGACAACCGGAACAGGTTGTGCATGCCCGTGGTGTTCTCGGCGAACATCGTCATGTGCGTGTACGAGCCGGCGCCGGACACGTCGTCGCCCCCGCCGTCACCCCAGCGCACACGGGTCTTGTCCGAGCGGTGCGTGCGGGGCGTGATGTACGCCTCGGTCCCGATGATCGGTTTGACGCCACCGGCCTTGGCGGCCTTCCAGAACTCGAAGGCGCCGAACATGTTGCCGTGGTCGGTCACCGCCACGGCGGGCATCCCCTGCGCGGCGGTCTCCGCCACGAGGTCGGAGAGCCTGGCGGCACCGTCGAGCATCGAGTACTCGCTGTGCACGTGCAGGTGGACGAAGGAGTCGGAATCCGACACGGAACCTCCGGTTCGTACGGTGTGCTGCGGGGTGGGAACAGCCTAACCGCGGCCGCCCACATTCCCGCGCGCGTCGGGGCGGACGGGAGGCGCGGGGCGGGGCCGCACCGTGCCTCCAGGCCGGCATCGGGTCGCGACGCGCGCGGGGCGCCACGCCGAGGGGGCAGGACACGCCGCAGGCAGGCCGCCGCGGGTGCAGAAAGCGTCGCCTGGCGGCGCCCCAGCCGACAGTTCGCGCCCCCTCGGCGCAAGCGCCCGGGCGTGCCGGACGGGAGGCCCGGGGCGGGCCCGCAGCGCGCTTCCAGACCGGCACCGGGTCGCGACACCCGCGGGGCGCCCCGCCGAGGGCGCAGAAAGCGTCGCCTGGCGGCGCCGCAGCCGACAGTTCGTGACCCCTCGGCGCAGGCGCCCGGGCGCGTCGGTCTGGACACGCGCGGGGCGCCCCGCCGAGAGAGCAGGACACGCCGCACGCGCTCCCCCGCGGGCACACAAAGCGTCGCCTGGCGGCGCCGCAGCCGACAGTTCGTGACCCCTCGGCGCAACGGCCCGGGCACGGCGGACGGGAGGCTCGGGGCGGGCCCGCAGCGCGCCTCCAGACCGGCACCGGGCCGCGACGCGCGCGGGGCGCCCCGCCGAGAGGGCAGGACGCGCCGTACGCGCTCCGCCGAGGGCACACAAAGCGTCGCCTGGCGGCGCCGCAGCCGACAGTTCGTGACCCCTCGGCGCAAGCCCCCGGGCGCGGCGGACGGGACGCGCGGCGCCCCGCCGAATGGGCAGGACACGCCGCACGCCGACCGCCGCGGGCGCAGAAAGCGTCGTCTGGCGGCGCCGCGGCCGACAGCTCACGACCACTCGGCGCAAGCACCCGGGCGCGTCAGAGCGACGCACTCCGGATCTGCTCGAGCGCTGCCTGCAGGTCGTCCGGGTACTGCGCCTCGAACGACACCCACTCGCCCGTGCGGGGGTGGTCGAAGCCCAGCCGGACGGCATCGAGCCACTGGCGCGTCAGCCCGAGCTCGGCCGCCAGCACCGGGTCGGCGCCGTACATCGTGTCCCCGACGAGCGGGTGGCGTGTGGCAGCCATGTGCACCCGGATCTGGTGGGTGCGCCCGGTCTCCAGGTGCACCTCGAGCAGGGTGGCGGCCCGGAAGGCCTCGAGCGTCTCGTAGTGGGTGACGCTCGGCTTGCCCTCCGACGTGACCGCGAACTTCCAGTCGCTCGACGGGTGCCGCCCGATGGGGGCGTCGATCGTGCCCGAGGTCGGGTCGGGGTGGCCCTGCGCGAGCGCGTGGTAGACCTTCTCGACCGTGCGCTCCTTGAAGGCCCGCTTCAGGTGCGTGTACGCCAGCTCGGTCTTCGCGACGACCATCAGGCCCGAGGTCCCGACGTCGAGGCGGTGCACGATCCCGGCGCGTTCGGCGGCGCCGGAGGTCGCGATGGTGAACCCGGCGGCGGCGAGGCCCCCGGGCACGGTCGGCCCGTCCCACCCCGGCGAGGGGTGCGCGGCGACGCCGACGGGCTTGTCCACGACGACGATGTCCTCGTCGTCGTGCACGATCGTCATGCCCGGCACGGTCGCCGGCACGATGCGCGGCGGCTCCTTCGGGGTCCACTCGACCTCGAGCCACGAGTCGGCGTGCAGCCGGTCCGACTTGTCGACGGGGACGCCGTCGACGCGGACGCCACCGGCTGCGACGACGTCGGCCGCGAACGACCGGCTGAAGCCGAGGAGCTTCGCGATGGCGGCGTCGACGCGCTCACCGGCGAGCCCGTCGGGCACGGGAAGAGAACGCGATTCGCTCACGTGGCGTCGTGGCCCAGCGTGTCGCGACGGTCGCGGTCCTCCGGCCTGGAGGCGCGGGTCGGCTCGTCGAGAGCGGCATCGGCCGACGAGAACGCGGCCCCACCGTCGAGCGGCTCCGCCGCGTCGACCGGCTGCGCCGCGTCGAGCTGAGCCTGTCGCTTGGCCGAGAGCGTGCGGGTGCCGTCGAGGTTCACGCCGAGGATCACCAGCAGCACGAAGACCACCATGCTGATGCAGATGAAGGAGTCGGCGACGTTGTAGATCGCCGGCATCATCCACGGCGTCGAGATGAAGTCGACGACGTGGCCCCGGCCGAAGCCGGGCTCACGGAAGAGCCGGTCGAGCAGGTTGCCCAGCGCGCCGCCGAGCAGCATGCCGAGCACGATGGCCCACCACATCGACCGGATGCGACGCGAGTACACGATGATCGCGACGACGACCGCGGCCGAGATGACCGAGAACACCCAGGTCATGTTCACCGCGAACGAGAACGCGGCTCCCGGGTTCCGGACGTACAGGAACTGCAACGCCCCGCCCAGGACCGGGACGGGGGTGCCGTAGGGCAGGTTCGCGACGACCAGCGTCTTGGCGACCTGGTCGAACGCCACCACCACGACAGCGGCGAAGGCCAGTGCCACGATCGCGCGGACACTGACCTTCGCTCGTGATGCTGGTCGCGACAACGTCAGTTGCCGAAGCCCTGCGCCGAAGCCGGCGCCGGGGTGAGACCGGACTGCTCGCCCGAGGTGTCGAGCTCGGAGAGCTGACCCTGGATGTAGCTCTTGAGCTGCGCACGGTAGTCGCGCTCGAAGGTACGGAGCTCGTCGATCTTGCCCTCGAGCTGGCGCTGCTCCTGCTCGAGCACCGCGACACGCTGACGGTTCGTGTTCTCGGTGTCGGCGATGATCTGGCGCTGCTTCGCCTCGGCCTCGGAGACCAGGCGAGCCGCCTGGGCGGTGCCCTCGGCGATGAGCGCGTCGCGCTTCTCGATGCCCTCGCGGACGTGCTCCTCGTGGAGACGACGCGCCAGGGTCAGGAGGTTCGTGGTGCCCTCGGTGTCCTCGTCGGCGGGGACCGTCGTGGCCGGAGCCGCCGCGGCGACCGGAGCGGGCTCCGGTGCTGCCTCGACCGGGGCCGGGGTGGGCTCCGGCTCGGCTGCGGGAGCGGGCTGCTCGGCCTGCGCCGGCTGCGGGGCCGACTCGGCCGCCTGCAGGCGCTGGCGGAGCTCGTCGTTCTCCGCGGTCAGGCGACGGAGCTCGACCACGACCTCGTCGAGGAAGTCGTCGACCTCGTCCTGGTCGTAGCCCTCGCGGAACTTCGTCGGCTGGAACCGCTTGTTGACTACGTCTTCCGGCGTCAAAGCCATTGCCGTCACCTCAATAGAACTGCTGAACGTGTGGAACCGCGTGCGGTGCGACCGAATCTACCAGTCGTACCGTGCGGTGCGGATGCGCCGCCGGAGCGGGCATCGATCCCGACCACCGTACACCGACGATGGGGCGGAACCGTGACCTGCGCCGGGCGTGGCGCGTGTCGCGGACGGGAGTCCGCTCAGATACCGCGTGCCAGAGCGGCGACCACGAACCGGGCGATGATGACGACGAGCATCACGATCGTCCAGCCGAAGTCGAGCGCCACCGGCCCGAGGCGGAGCGGCGGGAGGACCCGTCGCACCGCTCGGATGGGCGGATCCGTGACCGTGTAGACGAACTCGGACACCACGAGCATGCCCCCGCGCGGCCGCCAGGAACGGTTGAAGCTCTGCACGAGGTCGAGCGCGAAGCGCCCCCACATCACGAAGAAGTACAGGAGCAACGCGAGGGAGATGATCCCTAGGATCACGGACACGATGGGGCTCGCTCGTCTCGGGCGAGCGTCGTCAGACGACGCTCAGGGGCGGGTGTGCCGGGTACGGCTCAGGACTGGGCGAAGAAGTTCGCCTCGATGTCGGACTCTACCTCAGCGGGCTCACCGCTCACTGCGACGTGGGCCGGCGACAGGAGGAAGACCTTGTTCGTGACGCGCTCGATCTTGCCGAACAGGCCGAGCGACAGCCCGGAGGCGAAGTCGATCATGCGTCGGGCGTCACCCTCGGTCATCTGCGAGAGGTTGATGATGACGGGGATGCCGTCGCGGAAGCTCTCGGCGATGGACTGGGCGTCCTTGTACTCGCGCGGGTGGACGGTGAGGATCTCGTTCATTTCCTGGACCGGGGTCGCCTTCTGTGCGGTCGTGTGCGAGCGGCGGAGCGGAGTGACCTGGGCGCCGCGCTGGTGGGTGTGCGTCTTGGTGGGAGCCGGCGCCGCTGCGGGAGCGGCCGCCGGGGCTGCTGCCGCGGCAGGGGCTTCCTGCGGTTCGGCGGGCGCCGGAGCAGCCGCTGCGGCCTGGCGAGCAGGGGCTGCCTGCTGGCGCGCGGGCTCGGCCTGCTGCTCGTCCTCGTAGTCGAGTTCCTCATCGGCGAGGCCGAGGTAGACCATCGTCTTCTTCAGCGGGTTGGCCATGGTTCCTCCGGGGTTCGTGCTCGTGGTGCCCTGCAACGAGGCTAGGGTGCGGGCGGCCGGTTTCCCGTGATTGCGGTGCCGATCCGCAGGTGTGTCGCGCCCTCGAGGATCGCCTCGGCGTAGTCCCCGCTCATGCCGGCCGAGATGTCGGTGGCACCGGGCTCGAGCGACACGACCCGTTCGGAGATCGAGCGGAGTCGGGCGAAGGCGGCTCGGGGCTCCTCGTCCAGGGGCGCGACCGCCATGACACCCCGCAGTCGGATGGTCCCGGTGGCCAACACACGGGTCACCATCGCCTCGACGTCGTCCGGCTGCACTCCGCCACGGCCAGGGTCGTCGGTGAGGTTGACCTGCACGAAGCCGTCGATGACCGGGGGCTCCGGCTCGGCCTCGGTCGGGGCGAACGCGTCGACGACGGAGCCACGGTCGAGCGACTGCACCACCTGGGCGTACCGCCGGGCCTGCCGGGCCTTCTTCGACTGCAGCTGCCCGACGAAGTGCCAGGTCAGGCCGAGGTCGGCCAGTTCGGCGGCCTTCGCCTGCGCCTCCTGGTGGCGGTTCTCCCCCACGTCCGTCACGCCGAGTGCGGCGAGCTCGCGCACGAGCGCCGCCGGGTGGTACTTCGTGACGACGACGAGCGTGAGTTCGTCGGGCGAGCGCCCTGCGGCGCGCGCCGCGTCCTCGATGCCGCTCCGGACGGACGCAACGCGCGCCTCCAGTCCGTCGTCGTGAGACGAGGCCTGGAGGCGCGTGTCGGCTACCAAGGGTGGGTTACTTCAGGAAGTCGGGGACGTCGAGCTCGTCGTCGTCGTCGAACGCCGGGTCGGCGGCGCGCTGCACCGGCGGCTGGTGCTCCTGCGAGGCCCAGGACGGGCTCGACGTGGTCGAGTCCTCGATCGCGCCGGTCGAGGCGGCGACGGGCGCCGCTGCGCTCGACTCCGGGTCAACGTAGCTCGAGCGACGTTCCTTCTGCTGCTGGGCCGGCTCGCCACCGTCGAAGCCCGCGGCGATGACGGTCACGCGGACCTCGTCGCCCAGGGTGTCGTCGATGACCGCACCGAAGATGATGTTCGCCTCGGGGTGCACGGCTTCCTGCACCAGTCGCGCGGCGTCGTTGATCTCGAAGATGCCGAGGTTCGAGCCACCCTGGATCGACAGCAGCACGCCGTGCGCACCGTCGATGGAGGCCTCGAGCAGCGGCGACGCGACGGCGAGTTCGGCCGCCTTGATCGCACGGTCGGCGCCGCGCGAGGAGCCGATGCCCATGAGCGCCGAACCCGCACCCTGCATGACGCTCTTGACGTCGGCGAAGTCGAGGTTGATCAGGCCCGGGGTCGTGATGAGGTCGGTGATGCCCTGCACACCGGCGAGGAGGACCTGGTCGGCCGTGGCGAACGCCTCGACCATGGAGATGCCGCGGTCGCTGATCTCGAGCAGGCGGTCGTTCGGGACGACGATGAGCGTGTCCACCTCGTCCTTGAGGCCCGCGACGCCGTTCTCGGCCTGGGACTGGCGGCGCTTGCCCTCGAAGCTGAAGGGCTTCGTGACGACACCGATGGTCAGTGCGCCGATGGACTTCGCGATGCGCGCGACGACCGGTGCGCCACCGGTGCCGGTTCCGCCGCCCTCGCCCGCGGTGACGAACACCATGTCGGCGCCCGCCAGGGCCTCTTCGATCTCCTCGGCGTGGTCCTCGGCGGCACGACGGCCGACCTCGGGGTCCGCGCCGGCACCGAGGCCGCGGGTGATCTCGCGGCCGACGTCGAGCTTGACGTCGGCGTCGCTGAGCAGCAGTGCCTGGGCGTCGGTGTTGATCGCGATGAACTCGACCCCACGGAGACCGAGCTCGATCATGCGGTTGACGGCGTTGACGCCGCCGCCGCCGACACCGACGACCTTGATGACGGCGAGGTAGTTGTGGTTCGTGGTCACGTCAGTCAGGCCTCCGGTAGAACCCTCAACCTCTACTTGAAGTTCAGGGGCAATGCTGGTAGATGTGGTGCTGGCTCCGACGCTACGGGTGCGTTCGGCGCAGTGTCGCCCCGCCACGCCGCGTGTCGCCGATCAGGTCCGGCAATTCAGTCCTTGGCGCGGATCACGCCGTTGTCCGGTGCCGAGACGTCGTACTCGACGACGACGCCGGGGTTCCGCGCCGCGTGGTCCTTGACCAGTGCGGCGAGCAGTTCCGCCTTCGCGTCCGAGTCGTCCGGGCTCCCCCACACGACGGTCGAGCCGTCCTTGAGCGTCAGGGTGACGTCGTCGGCCGTCGACCCGGCGACGCGCGTCACCTGGGACCGGACCGTCGAGGGCAGCGCCAGCACGACCTCGGTCATGGTGCGGAAGCTCGAGGACCCCAGACGCGCACGGGCGATGTCGGCGAGCGGCATGGTCGCCGGGCGCTTCGGCGACGACTGGACGACGATGCCCGCGGGGTCGACGAGGTCGAAGGTGCTGCCGGAGCGCACCGCGACCACCGGCGTGCGCTCGGTCACCGTGACGACGAGCGTGTGCGGCGGGGCCTCTTCGGTCACGTAGCTCTCGATGAGCGGGAACCCGGCGACGTCCCGCTTGATCGCGTCGAAGTCGAGCCGGGCCAGGGGCGTGCCGATCTGGTCGGACAGCGCCTGGCGCAGCGCGGACTCGTCGACCCGGTTCGTGCCCTTGACCTCGATCGTGCGGAGCGCCATCAACGGGGAGAACACCGCGACGAGGATCGAGACCCCGAGCACCAGGACGACGCTCGCCGCCGTGATCCACGCGGCGCGACGGTGCCGGCTGCGCCGGGTGAACCGGCGGACCTCGGCACGCTCGAGCAGCCGGCGGCGCCGCTTCGCGATGCGCGCCTCGCGGGCGGTCTCGGCAGCGCGCACCCGCGCCCCGATGGGCGCCTCGGCGTGCTGGTCGGTCCGGGAGGCACTGCCCGCGTCGAGCACGTCGGTCACGGTCGCGTCGCGGTCGGCTCCACCGCTCGAGGCCGCTCGGCGTTCCGCGTCGCGACGGTCGGCCTCCGGGTCCCGGTGGTCCTCGTTCGGGGTGTACTCGCGCAGGCGGTCGGCGACGGTGGAGAGCCCGGCGCCGAACCGGCGTCCGGCCGCGCCGGCGAACGCGCCGACGCGGTCCCGGTGCGGACCCGACGTGTCGGCGGCGGGCCGGTCCGCGGGGGTGGGCTCGGCGGTGTCGGCGACCGTCTCGTCGACCGGGGCGTCCGGGGCGGACGCGGGACGGGCCTCCCGGTCGTCGGCGACGCGTCCGCGGAACGGCAGCCGCGGCTTCGAGGGACCACGACGCTGCCGGGGCGCTTCCGCAGCCTCGGCCGGGGCGTCCCTGCGGGCGTCCCCCTCGTCGAACCCCTCGGGGCGCTTCACCGGGACGACGCTCCGTCGGTGCCCAGGGCGCCGAGCACCTGCGGGATGATCCGGTACACGTCGCCGCAGCTGAGCGTCATGATGATGTCGCCGTCACGGGCGACCGCGGCCGCGCGGGCCGCCGCTTCGTCCCAGTCGGGCAGGAACTCGACGCGGGACTGGTCGGCGAAGCGCTCCTGCACCAGGGCGCCGGTCACGCCGGGCTCCGGGTCCTCGCGGGCGCCGTAGACGTCGAGCACGACCGTGTGGTCGGCGAGCTCCTCGTACACCTTGGCGAAGTCGCCGGCCATCAGGCGGGTGCGCGAGTACAGGTGCGGCTGGTGGATCGCGATGATGCGACCGTCGCCGACGACGTTGCGGGCGGCCTTGAGCGCCGCGGCGACCTCGGTCGGGTGGTGCGCGTAGTCGTCGTAGACCGAGACGCCGCGCTCGACACCGTGCAGCTCGAAGCGGCGCTGGGTGCCACCGAACGCCTCGAGCCCGCGGACCGCGTCGGCCGGGGCGACGCCGAGGCCGGTCAGGACTGCGAAGGCGCCGACGGCGTTGATCGCGTTGTGGCGGCCGGGCACGCGGAGGGTCAGGTGGTACGCCTCGCCACCGGCGCGGAAGTCGACCTCGACACCGGCCGACTCGGTGATGCCCTCGATGCGGACGTCCGCGTCGACGGCCTCGCCGAACGTGACGATCTCGGGGGCGTCGGCGCGCTGGCGGATGCCGGCGGTGACCGTCTTCGCACCGGCGTCGTCGCTCGAGATGACGACGCGCTCGCTCGCCTTCGCGGCGAACTCGACGAAGGCCTCGGTGAAGGCCTCCTCGCTGCCGTAGTGGTCCAGGTGGTCGGCGTCGACGTTGGTGATCAGTGCCACGGCGACGTCGTAGAGCAGGAACGAGCCGTCGGACTCGTCGGCCTCGACCACGAAGAGGTCGCTGGACCCCGGGGCCGAACTCGTGCCGAGGGACTGGATGACGCCGCCGTTGACGAAGCTCGGGTCGAGGCCGAGCTCGACCATCGCGGTGACGATCATGCCGGTCGAGGTGGTCTTGCCGTGCGCACCCGCGACCGCGACCAGACGGTGCTCGGCGATCAGGGCGGCGAGGGCCTGCGAGCGGTGCAGCACCGGCAGACCGCGGCGCTGCGCCTCGAGGAGCTCGGGGTTGTCGGGCCAGAGCGCGCTCGTGACGACGATGGTGTCGGCCTGGCCGACGTTCGCGGCGTCGTGACCGATGTGCACGGTCGCGCCGAGGTCGCGCATCGTGCCGGTCGTCTCCGTCTCGCGGGAGTCGCTGCCAGTGACGCGGTGCCCGGCGGCGAGGAACATCCGGGCGATCCCGCTCATGCCCGCGCCGCCGATGCCGACGAAGTGCACCGTGCCCAGGTCGTCCGGGATCGGCTGGGTCAGGTCCGGCTTGATGGTCATCGTTCCTCCGTGGTGCTGGGGGCCTGCTTCGCGGCGTCGAGGACCAGGTCGGTCATCCGGTCGGCGCCGTCGCGGTGGCCGACGCTGCCCGCCCGCACCGTCATGTCCGCGATGCGGGAGCGGTCCTGCAGGATGCTCAGCAGCTGGAACGTCACCCAGTCCTGGTCGAATTCCCCGTCCGCCACCAGGACGGCTCCCCCGGCGTCGACGACGTCCTTCGCGTTGTGGCGCTGCTCACCGTTGCCCACCGGGTACGGCACGAGCACGCTCGGCAGCCCGACGGCGGTCAGCTCGCACACCATCCCGGCACCGGAGCGCGACACGACGAAGTCGCTCGCCGCGTACGCCAGGTCCATCCGGTCGCAGTAGGGCAGCACGTGGTAGCCGTCGAGGTCGCTCGGGCCGATGTCCGACGCGGCGCCCACGACGTGCAGGACCTGCCAGCCGGCACCCACGATGGCGGCGGCGGACTTGTTGATCGTCCGGTTGATGCTCCGTGCGCCCGAGGAGCCACCGGTCACGAGCAGCACGGGCCGGTCCGGGTCGAGCCCGAACTCGGCGAGCCCCTCGGCCCGGACGGCACGGCGGTCGAGCGACTCGATCTCGCGACGGAGCGGCATGCCGACGACGCGGCCGTGACGTAGGCGCGTGTTCGAGAAGGTGAGGCCGACGTGCTCGGTCAGGAAGGCGGCGAGGCGGTTCGCCAGCCCGGGCTTCGCGTTCTGCTCGTGCACGACGATCGGGGTGCCGGTGCGGCGGGCGGCGATGTACGCCGGAGCGGCCGCGTAGCCACCGACACCGAGGACCACCTCGATCTCGTGGTCGCGGATGATCTGCTCGGTCCGCTTGACCGCCGCCGCGAACCGCTGCGGGAAGCGCAGGGCGGCTCCGTTCAGCTTCCGCGGGAACGGCAGGCGCGGGATCGTCAGCAGCTCGTAGCCGCGCATCGGGACGAGACGGGACTCCAGGCCCTCGGCGGTGCCCAGCACGAGCACCTCGGCGCCCGGCTCCCGCTCCGTCAGCCGGTCGGCGACCGCGAGCAGGGGGTTGACGTGGCCGGCGGTGCCGCCGCCGGCGAAGAGGTACTTGCTCACCGCAGTGGTCCGTTCGTGGAGGTCCGGCCGAGTGGGGCGTTCGTCAGGCCGGGGTCGTTCTTGCCGGGCAGGTCACGGGCGAAGGAGAGCACGACGCCGATCGCCACCAGGGTCATGATGAGGGCCGAACCACCGGCCGAGATGAGTGGCAGGGGCACACCGAGGACGGGCAGCAGGCCGAGCACGACGGCGATGTTGATGAGCGCCTGGCCGATGATCCACGCGAGGATGCCACCGGTGACGGTCTTCACGAAGGGGTCGCGGGACTGCCGGATGATCTTGATCATGCCGACGGCGAGCACCACGAACAGGCTGAGCACCACGACGGCGCCGATCAGGCCGAGCTCCTCGCCGATGATCGCGAAGATGTAGTCGTTGTCCGCCTCGGGCAGCCACGACCACTTCGCCTTCGAGTTGCCGAGGCCGACGCCGAACACGCCGCCGGACGCGAGCGCCCACATGCCGTGCACGGGCTGCCAGCAGATGTCCTGGTACTGGCTGGTGTCGGTGCATCCCGACAGCCAGGCGCTGATGCGGGTCGAGCGCGAGGCCGAGGCCATCGTCACGAAGGGCAGCATCACGGCGAACGCGCCGAGGCCGACGAGCAGGTGCCGGGCGCGGACGCCGCCGATGTACAGCGCGCCGAACACCAGGATGAGCATGACCATCGCGGTGCCCTGGTCACCGCCGAGGACGACGAGCCCGAGCGAGAGCATCGAGGCGATCCCGATCGGGATGAACACCTCTTTCCAGTCGTCGAGCTTGTCCCGCTTGACGTAGATGATGGCGCCGATGCCGAGCACCAGGCCGAGCTTCACGACCTCGGACGGCTGCGCGGTGAACGACCCGAGTTCGATCCAGTTCCGGTTGCCCTGGATGTCGATGCCGAGCGGGGTGAACACGAGCAGCTGCAGGACGAGCGCCGCACCGAGCAGCCGCATCGCCCACTTCCGCCAGATCCGGGTCGGGACCCGGCTGGCGATGAGCATGAGCGGCACGCCGAGCACGGCGTACAGGCCCTGGCGGGACGCCGCCCCGAAGAAGTCGTGGGTCGCCGCGTACTCCTCGACGCTCGACGAGGACAGCACCATCACGACGCCGAAGACGACGAGGAACAGCGTGACGCCGAGGATCGTGTAGAAGGTGCTGGACTCCGCGACGAAGACGTTCTTGACGGCGACGATCGCGCCGTTCGTCCGTCGTGGGGTCGTCGCGGTCCGGCCGTTACGGCTGTTCGGAAGATCCGTCGGTGTCGTCGCCATCGACTTCTCCTCCCAGGTGCTCGTTGACCGCGGCTGCGAAACGCTGCCCCCGGTCGGCGTAGGAGCCGAACTGGTCGAACGACGCAGCCGCCGGGGCGAGGAGGACGGTGTCGCCCGGCCTCGCGACCGATGCGGCATGCCGGACCGCCTCGCGCATGACCTGATCAGTGTCCGTCGTCTCGACCTGGAGCACCGGGACCGTGGACGCGTGTCGCGCGAATGCCTCGAGGACCGGGGTCCGGTCGGTGCCGATGACCACGACGGCGCGGACGCCGGGGCCGAAGCGCTCGACCAGCCCGTCGACGTCGACGCCCTTGAACAGACCGCCGACGATCCACACCACGGTGTCGAACGACGCGAGCGACGCGGTGGCGGCGTGCGGGTTCGTGGCCTTGGAGTCGTCGACCCAGGTGATGCCGTCCGCCTGGGCGACGAGCTCGGTGCGGTGGTGGTCGGCGCGGAACGCCCGGACGGCCGACTGGATGGCGCTCGGCTGGACGGTGCCGGCACGGGCCAGGGCAGCGGCGGCCAGGACGTTCATGGTCATGTGCGGGCTGGCGAGCCCGGCGGCCTCGAGGTCGGCGATGGTCGACAGCTCGAGCGCGCTGTTGCGGCGGTCCTCGTTGAAGGCCCGGTCGCACAGGACGTCCTCGACGATGCCGACGTCACCGGGAGCGGGGACGCCGGGGGTGAAGCCGACCGCACGGCAGCCCTCCACCACGTCGGCCTCCTGCACCATCTGCCGGGTGGCCTCGTCCGAGGTGTTGTAGACGCACGCCATCACGGTGCGCTCGTAGACCTTGGCCTTCGCCGCGCGGTACGCCTCGGCGGAGCCGTGCCACTCCAGGTGGTCGTCGGCGATGTTGAGGCAGGCGCTCGCGAGCGGCACCACGGCGCCGTCACCGGACGTCGCCGCGTAGTGCAGCTGGTGGCTCGAGAGCTCGACGACGAGCACGTCGTAGCCGACCGGGTCGCGCACGACGTCGAGCACCGGCACGCCGATGTTCCCGCACGCGACGGCACGCAGGCCGCCGGCCTCGTACATCGCGGTCGTGAGCTGTGTCGTCGTCGTCTTGCCGTTCGTGCCCGTGATCGTGATCCAGGGGGCCGCGACCGGGCCGCGGACGACCTTGTCGCGCACACGCCAGGCGAGCTCGATGTCGCCCCAGACGGTGCTGTTCGTCACCGACCACTGCACGGTGGCGTTGTGCGGGGGCAGCCCCGGCGACACGATGACCACGTCGGGTGCCTGCTGCACGAGGGCGTCCGGCACGGTGTCGAGCGGCGCCTGCAGGAACCGGGCACCGATCACGTCGAGCAGCTCGACGCTGTCGGCGGGGGCGTCGGACGAGTAGACCGTCACCTCGCTGCCGAGCTCCACGAGCGTGTCGGCGACCGAGAACCCGGTGGCCCCGAGGCCGAGGACGGCGACGTTGAGCCCCTTCCACCCCTCGGAGTACCAGCTGTCGAGGGACTGGAGGCGGGACGGCGAGGACACCGGGTCAACCAACGCGTGCGATCCATTCGAGGTAGAAGAGTCCGACCCCCGCCGCGACGAAGAGCCCGGCGATGATCCAGAAGCGGACGACGACGGTCACCTCGGCCCACCCCTTCAATTCGAAGTGGTGGTGCAGCGGACTCATCAGGAAGATGCGCTTGCCGTGGGTGATCTTGAAGTAGGCCCGCTGCAGGATGACGGAGCCGGTGACGATGAAGAACAGGCCACCGATGAGGATGAGCAGCAGCTCGGTGCGGCTGAGGATCGCGAGGCCGGCCAGGGCACCGCCGAGGCCGAGCGACCCGGTGTCACCGAGGAAGATCTGCGCCGGCGAGGTGTTGTACCAGAGGAACCCGATGAGCCCACCGCAGACCGCGGCCGCGACCACGGCGAGGTCGAGCGGGTTCGAGACGGTGTAGCAGGCGTGTGCGGTGTTCGAGTCGAGCCGTGCCCCGCCGCAGATCTGGTTCGACTGCCAGAAGCCGATGATGACGTACGAGCCGATCGCCAGGATGCTCGACCCGGTGGCCAGGCCGTCGAGCCCGTCGGCCACGTTCACGCCGTTCGACGTGGACACCGTCAGCAGGACGATCCAGGCGAGGAACAGCACGGTGCCGATGACGGTGCCGAGCGCCATGAAGTCGAGCCACGGCACGTCGCGGATCGCCGAGATCATCGTGGACGCCGGCGGCTTGCCGTTCGACGTGGGCACGACCAGGGCGATCGTCGCGAAGATGACGCCGACGATGACCTGGCCGAGGATCTTGGCCCAGCCGCCGAGCCCGAGGCTCCGCTGACGACGCACCTTGAGGAAGTCGTCGATGAAGCCGACGAACCCGAGCCCGACCATCAGGAACAGCACGAGCAGGCCGGACAGCGTGATCGAGTCGCCTCCGATCAGGTGGCCGACGAAGTACCCGATCACCGCACCGATGATCAGGACGATGCCGCCCATGGTGGCGGTCCCGCGCTTGGTGTGGTGGGACTGCGGACCGTCGTCACGGATGAACTGCCCCCACCCGAGACGGTGGAAGAGCTTGATGAAGGACGGGGTGAGCAGCAACGTGAACACCAGCGACGTGGCGCCGGCGATGAGGAGCGCGATCATTCGGTGACACCTCCGAGGCGGTCGCCGAGGAATCGCAGTTCGGCAGACTTCGAGGACTTGACGAGGACGACGTCGCCGGGGCGGAGCATCTCCTGCATGGCACGGACGGCGTCGTCGACGTCCTCGATGTACACGGACTCGCCGTCCCACGATCCCTCGAGGGTGGCGGCCTGGTGGATGGGCATCGCGCCGCGGCCGACGACCACGAGCTGTCCGATGCCGAGGCGGACGACGAGCCGACCGATGCGGTCGTGCTCCTCGACGGAGTACTCACCGAGCTCGGCCATCTCACCGAGCACGGCGACGGTCCGCTCCCCCGGGCGCACGATCTGCGCCAGGGTCCGCAGCGCCGCCGCGGTGGAGTCGGGCGACGCGTTGTACGCGTCGTTGATGACGGTGACGCCCTCGGGGCCGCCCTGGAGCAGCTCCATGCGCCAGCGCTCGGCGCGCGTCATCGACGCGAGCGCCGCGGCGCCGTCGGCGAGCGGGACGCCCCACAGGTGGGCCACGGTGAGCGCGGCGGACGCGTTCATGGCGTGGTGCTCACCCAGGATCGCGAGGCGCACGTCGACGTGATCCGGGCCCCCAGACAGGGTCGCGTCCGTCGGACGGTCGCCTTCGTGGCGGACGGGAGGCGCGGTGAGTGTGAAGCGGGTGCCGCTGCGGTCCGTCTCGATGCCGGTGATGCGGTAGTCGGCCTCGGCCGACGTGCCGAAGCCCACCACCCGCGCGGCCGTCAGGTCGCGCATCGACGCGACGCGGTCGTCGTCGACGTTGAGCAGGGCCGTGGCGGTCTCGGGCAGGTCGGTGACCATCTCGGACTTCGCGCGCTGCGTCGCCTCGATGCCGCCGAACTCGCCGGCGTGCGCGAGGCCCACCTTGAGGACGACGCCGAGGTCGGGCTCGGCGATCGAGACGAGCTTGGCGATGTGGCCGACGCCGCTCGCGCCCATCTCGACCACGAGGTACCGGGTGTCGTACGTCACTCGGAGCATCGAGATCGGTGCGCCGACGTGGTTGTTGAACGAGCCCTCGGGCGCGACGGTCGCGCCGTGCTGCTCGAGGATCGTGCGGAGCATGTTCTTCGTGCTCGTCTTGCCGTTCGAGCCGGTGATGCCGACGACCCGCAGGGGTGCCGGGCGACCGTCGGCGTCGACGCGGTCCGCGGTGCTCATCCGGACGCGCGTGACGACCTCGTGCGCAAGCGCGGCGAGGGCCTCGTACCCGTCGGCGACGACGATCTGCGGCGCGGTCGTGTCCACGCGCTCGGGCGTGATCACCAGGGCGGCACCGGCGTCGACCGCTGCGGGCACGAAGCGTCGGCCGTCGGTGACCTCACCGGGGAGGGCGAAGAAGACGCTGCCGGGGCGGACCAGGCGGGAGTCGGTCTCGACCGAGCCCTCGACGACCAGGTCGCCGGGCTCGGCGACGTCGGTCGCCTGCGCGCCGCCGATCAGCTCGCCGCCGACCGCGGTGGCGATCTCGGCGAGGGTCATGGCGATCATCGGACGTCCTCCGCCGGACCGGAGTTCGGCTCCCAGCCGGCCTCGCGCAGGGCCACGCGGGCCTCGTCGCGGGCGGAGTACGGCGTGCGGACGCCCTGGATGTCGCGGTAGTCCTGGTGACCCGGGCCGGCCCAGAGGATCGAGTCCCCCTCGCCGACCAGGCTCACGGCCGTGCGGATGGCGGCCTCGGGCGGGCTGACCTCGTGGATCTCGTGGTCGGGGTACGCCGCACGTGCGGCGTCGACCAGGGTCTTCCGGATCGACGCGGCGTCCTCGAAGCGGGGGTGGTGGTCGGTGACGACGAGGATGTCGCTGCCGGCCGCGGCCACGCGGGCCATGTCGCCGCGCTTCGTGGTGTCGCGGTCGCCGTCGGCGCCGAACAGCATCAGGACCTTGCCGGAGGTGAACTGCCGGACCGCGGCGAGGGTGTTCTCGAACGCGTCGGCGCTGTGGCCGAAGTCGACGTAGACGCTCGGGCCGTGCTCGCCGGAGACGCGCTCGGTGCGGCCGGGCAGGTAGCACTCGATGGCGGAGACGCGGTGTGTGTCGCCGTCACGCTCGCTCGCGTCGTCCTCGTCGGGGTAGCGGCGGTGGTTGCTCTCCAGCGCGTGCGCGATGGCACCCAGCTCGAACCCGCCCTCGACGAGCATGACGATCGCGAGTGCCGCGTTCGCCGCCATGTGCCATCCGATCAGCGGCACACGGGTGGTCAGTTCGCGGCCCTCGGGGCCGGTCAGACGGAACTCGGTGTAGGCGGCGTGCGCCTCGACGATGTCGACGTGCCACTCGGCCTCGACGTCGGGGTGCACGGTGATCGTGGTGACCGGGATGCGGGAGTCCTGCACCACGCGGTGGCCCCAGTCGGTGTCCAGCGAGACGACGCCGCGACGGGCGTGCTCGGGCTGGAACAGCGGGAGCTTCGCCTGGTAGTACTCCTCCATGTCGGCGTAGTCGTCGAGGTGGTCGTGCGACAGGTTCGTGAAGGCCGCGACGTCGAAGACGATGCCGTCGACGCGGTGCCGGCTGAGGGCCTGGGCACTGACCTCGACGGCGACCGCGCGGACCTCGCTCTCGCGCATGCGTGCGAGGAGCGCGTGCATCTCGCTGGCCTCGGGCGTGGTCAGGCGGCTCGTCACGCTGAGCGAACCGATGTGGCGCTCGGCGGTCGAGCTCAGGCCGGTGACCAGGCCGAGCTGCTTGAGGATGCCCTCGAGGATGTAGGACGTGCTCGTCTTGCCGTTCGTGCCGGTGACGGCGAACAGCTGCGGCAGGTCGGTGGCCTCGTCGGGGTGCGTGCGGTACACCCACGCCGCGACGTCGCCGAGGGCGGCGCGGGGGTCGTCGACGACGAGCACCGGCAGCCCGGACGGCTCGACCAGTGCGACGCCGTCCTGGTCGGTCAGGACGGCGACGGCGCCGCGCTCGGCGGCCTCCGTCGCGAACTGTGCGCCGTGCCGGTTCGCACCGTGCACGCCGACGAACAGGTCACCCGGCTGCACCTCGGTGGCGCTCAGGGTGACACCGGTGGTCTCGATGCTGTCGACCGAGCCGACGACTCGCAGACCGAACGCGTTGGCGAGTTCGGAGACGGCCCTCGGGGTCGGGTGTTCGGGTCGGAGGACCGGGGGGATCCGTGCGGACAAGTGTTCCTTCTTCCTCACCACGTGGACGGGTAGAGCTTCGCCTCGGACGCGGAGGGGGCTACTCGGTACTTCTCGAGCACCTGGGACATGAGTGTGCGGAACGCCGGAGCCGCTCCGCTGGACCACTTGTTGGTCTGCGGCTTCGTGAACGTCACCGTGACAACATACTGGGGGTCTTCGGCGGGTGCCATTCCGGCCACCGACGTGATGCGCTGACCGCCGTAGCCCTGCGACCCCTCGGCCACCTCGGCGGTCCCCGTCTTCGCGGCGATGTTGTAGCCGGAGATCGGCTTCATGCCCACCAGCGTGCCACCCGTGACGACGCTCTGCAGCATGCCGGTGACCTGCGTGGCGGCGGCTGCGGAGACGACCCGCTGCTTCTGCACGTCGGGCGCGTCGATCGTCTTGCCGTCGGCCGTGGTGCAGCCCTTGACGAAGTGCAGCGGGATCCGGACACCGTCGTTCGCGATCGTCTGGAACACGCTCGCGACCTGCACGGCCGTCGTCGAGATGCCCTGACCGAACATCGAGTTGATGTTCGTCTGCTGGTCCCAGTTCGGGCTCGTGCCGTAGTCCATCGAGGGCTGGCCCGGGTAGTCGATGGCCGTCTCCGGCTCGAACAGCCCGAACTTCTTCATGTAGTCGAAGCGCTGCTGGGCGGTCAGCCGTGCACCGAGCTCGGTGATGCCGACGTTCGACGAGTTCTGCAGGATGCCGGTCAGCGTGAGGTTCTCGGTGGGGTGGAACTCCGAGTCGTGGATCGTGCCGCCCCAGGGGAACGTGCGCGAGTACGGCACGACCGCCTGGTCGGTGGGGTTCGACTTGCCCTGGTCGAGCAGCGCGGCGGCGATGGCGGCCTTGATCGTGGAGCCCGGCTCGTACGACGCCGTCAGGGCACGGGAACCGAAGGCACCCTTGTCGGTCGTGGCGTCGACGTCGTTCGGGTCCACCGTCGGGTAGTCGGCGACCGCGAGCAGCTCACCCGTCTTGACGCTCGTGACCGTCGCCGTCGCGGACTCCGCCTGCAGGGTCTTGGCGGCGGACGCGATGGTCTGCTGCGCCATGTACTGCAGGTCGCTGTCGATCGTGGTCTCGAGCGTGCCGCCGTCCTTGGCCTTCTTCGTGGTCACGGTGCTGCCCGGGAGCTGCACACCGTCCTCGCCGCGCTCGTACGTCTCGGACCCGTTGGTGCCCGCCAGGCACTGGTTGTAGGAGTACTCCAGGCCGGCCTGGGCGCCGTCGGTGCCCATGAAGCCGGTGAGGTTGCCCGTGGTCGCGCCCGTCGGGTACACCCGCGCCGCCTGTGGCTCCGGGTACAGCCAGGGGATGCCGAGTGCCCGCACGGCCTCGTAGTGCTGCACGTCGAGGCCCTTGACCAGGTAGGCGAAGTCGGACTTCGGGTTCGCGGCGATGTTCTTCCGCATGGTCGCGACGTCGCCCCCGGAGGCCTTCGCCAGCGCGCTGAGGGCGGTGCCGACGCTGACGTCCTTGATGCGTGTGCCGCCGAGCTTGCCCTTGAACTGCTTGACCAGGCGCGGCGAGGTCGTGATGTTGTACCGGGTCACGCTGTCGGCGAGTTCGGTGCCGTTGCGGTCCACGATCGACCCGCGGGTGCCGTAGATCGTCACGGGGATGCTGCGCTTCTGCGCCGACGCCTTGTTCAGCTCGGACGCCTGGACGACCTGGATGTCGACGAGCCGCACCACGAACACCCCGACGAGGGCGATCACGGCGAGCATCACGATGCTGTAGCGCAGGCGTCGGTTGCGGATCGTCTTCGTCACGCGGTGCGGTCCTTCCCGGGCGGTGCTGAGGGTGCGGCGGACCCGCCGGTCACCGGGTGGAGGGCGCCTGGAGCGGGTTCGCGTCGGACTCTACGGACGACTTCGCCGTCCCCTGGTCCGACGCGCTGGCGCCGCTCGTCTTCTCAGACGTGGCGGTGCTGTCGGTGGATCCCGCGGTACCCGTGGCGCCCGCCGAGTCCTTCGTGCTCGACGTGCCCGACGTGTCCGTCGTGCTCGTCGTGCCCGTCTCCTTGCTGGTGGAGGTGTCCCCCGGCTTCGTGGCCAGCGGGACGTCGTTCAGCAGCGAGTTCGGCACCTGGTTCTCGGTGGACGCCGTGGCCTCGTCGGGCTTCGCCGGCGTCGGCGTGCCGTACACCCGACCGGTCTTCGGGTCGAGGTACACGGGTGTCGAGTTGGCGATCATGCCGAGCGACTGCGCGTTGCGGGCCAGGTTCTGCGGTGAGTCGAGGACCCGGAGCTGCTCGGACAGCGACTGCTGCGTGCGGGACAGGTTCGTCTGCTCGGCCGACAGCGAGTTGAGCGTGTAGGCGCCCTGGCTGAGCACCATGCTGATGCCGAGCTGGGCCAGCAGCAGGATTCCGAGCGCGGCGACGGCCACCACGGCGTACCCGATGCGGGGGCGTGCCCGGCGCTGGGCCGCGGTCGGGGTGACCTCGACCAGCTCGGGGCGGTGCTGACGGTCGGGGCGCGGGGCCCGCGACGGGACGACCGCAGGGTCGACGAGTGCGAGGTTCGTGCTCATGTCAGTTCCGGATCCGCTCGGCCGCGCGCAGGCGCACGGGGGTTGCTCGGGGGTTGGCGGCGCGTTCGGCCTCGTCGGCCAGCTCGGCGCCCTTGACGATCAGGGAGAAGGTCGGGGCGTGCTCGGGCAGCTCCACCGGCAGGCCGGCGGGGGCGCTCGACTTCGTGCGCTCCACCAGGGCCCGCTTGACGATGCGGTCCTCGAGGGACTGGTACGACTCGACGACGATCCGGCCGCCGACCGCGATGGCGTCGAGCGCCGCCGGGATCGCCCGCTCGAGCACGCTCAGTTCGGCGTTGACCTCGATGCGGAGCGCCTGGAAGACACGCTTGGCCGGGTGCCCCTGGCGCTGGATGGCGACCGGGGTCGCGTCGTGCAGCACCTGGACCAGGTCGCCGGACATCTCGAACGGCTTCGTCGCCCGCCGCTCGACGATCGCTCGGGCGTAACGGCCGGCGAGCTTCTCCTCGCCGTAGCGCTGGAAGATGCGGCGGAGTTCGCTCTCGTCGTAGGTGGCCAGGACGTCGGCGGCGGTCTGCCCCTCGGTCCGGTCCATGCGCATGTCGAGCGGTGCGTCCTGGCTGTACGCGAACCCGCGCTCGGCCCGGTCGAGCTGCAGCGAGCTCACGCCGAGGTCGAACAGCACACCGTCGACCTTCGTGAAGCCCTCGCCCTCGATCGCGTCGACGATGCCGTCGTACACGGTGTGCACGAGGCGGACGCGGTCGCCGAAGCGGGCCAGGCGCTCCCCCGCGATGCCGAGTGCGTCGGTGTCGCGGTCGAGTCCGATGAGCGTCAGCTCCGGGAACCGCTCGAGCAGGCCCTCGGAGTGGCCGCCCATGCCGAGCGTGGCGTCGACGACGACCTTGCCCGGGCCCTCGAGCGTCGGCGTGAAGAGGTCGACGATGCGCTGGAGCATCACCGGCGTGTGCGGGAAGCGTGGCGTCTCGTTGTCGTTGTCGGCCATGTGCAGCCCCTCGTCTCCTGGGCCGTGGGTCCGGATCCCCATCCATGCGACCTGACACCGGGGAAGTGGCGTCAGGGCTTCACGGCTGGGAGTCCCGATCCGCGGATCAGAAGATCCCCGGGATCACCTCCTCGTCGTTGTCGGCGAATGCCTCTTCGGCTTCGGCGTAGTAGGCCTCCCACGCGGGGGTGGACCAGATCTCGGCACGGTCACCGCTGCCGATGACCGTGAGGTCCCGCTCGAGCCCCGCGTACTCGCGGAGGTTCTGCGGGATCGTCACGCGGTTCTGCTTGTCGGGCTGTTCGGCGCTGGCCCCCGAGAGGAACAGACGCATGTAGTCCCTGGTGCGCTTCGACGTCATCGGGGCGGTCCGGATGCGCTCGTGGAGTTCCTCGAACGTCCGGGCGCTGAAGACCACGACGCAGCGTTCCTGGCCGCGGGTCATCACGAGCCCGCCGGACAGTTCGTCCCGGAACTTGGCGGGGAGGATCACGCGACCCTTCTCGTCGAGCTTCGGGGCATGAGTACCGAGCAGCACGTCGGGCCTCCCCTCCGCTCCACCGGACCGTTGCAAGCCCCACTTTACTCCACTCCCCTCCCCTCGACCAGGAATCCGCTCCCTTTTCCGCCCGAGACACCCCTACTGGGGGCATCGAGGCTGGAATGCACCACGCGGGGATGACCGTGGATGCCCGGATCCATGCGGTTCGCGAGGGCCGGAGCAGCCGTGGAGGAAAGTGGAGGACTTTCGCAGCCGGTGGAGCACCCCGGGGCGCGCCGCGGGCCCACGACGCCGAGTGGGCGCGAACCGTCGCTCGCGCGGCCCTCAGCCGACTGTTCCTGCACCCTCTGCATCCAGCCCACGGCATGTCGTGACCACTCGCGCACGCACCGGCGGCGGTCCACCCCGGCCTCCCCGGCCGCTCCGGCCTGGAGGCCCGTCCCACCTCCGCCGCAGAGCCCACGCGGGCGCACGGTCAGCTCCACCACACCCGGCCGCCGGTCAGCGCGTGGTCACGACGTACCGCCGCCGCGACGCCGAGTGGTCACGAACTGTCGCTCGCACTGCCCCCAGCCGACAGTTCCTGCGCCCTCGGCGGCCAGCACGCGGCATGTCGTGACCACTCGCGCACGCACCGGCGGCGGTCCACCCCGGCCTCCCCGACCGCTCCGGCCTGGAGGCCCGTCCCACCTCCACCGCGGCGCTCACGCGGGCGCACGGTCGGCTCCACCACGCCCGGCCGCCGGTCAGCGCGTGGTCCCGACGTACCGCCGCCGCGACGCCGAGTGGTCACGAACTGTCGCTCGCGTGGGCCCCAGCCGACAGTTCCTGCACCCTCGGCATCCGCCACGCGGCATGTCGTGACCACTCGCGCCGGCACGGACCCCGGCCGGACCCCGCAAAAACCAGCCCCCGGAAACACGAAACGGGGCCGACCCGAAGGCCGACCCCGTGGAGGAGTGTGGAGGGAGTCCTGCTGACCCCCGTCAGCTACTGACTCTGGTCGTTGCGCTTGTCCCAGCGCTCGTTCATCCGGTCCATGAAGGACCCGCCACCACCGGCGGACGGACGCGCCGACCCACCGGACGCGGGCTTGCCCGGCCGAGCGGGCTTCGCCTTCGGGGCACGCATGCCCGGGCGCAGCGCGAACAGGACACCGGCGAGCATCACGACGAAGCCGAGGATGCCGAGCAGCGGTGCCTTGATCACGAGGCCGACGATGACGATGGCGACCCCGGCGAGTGCGCCGAGGACCCCGAGCGTGATGGCTGTGTACGTCGGACGACCCTGTCGACGTGTGACACGCGCCACGAAATCGGAATCGTTCTGGTAGAGGCTGCGCTCCATCTCTTCGAGAAGGCGCTGCTCCTGTTCCGAGAGCGGCATCTTGGTTCCCTCTGTTCCTGGGATCGACGCGGGGTTGAAAAACGCGGGTTGAGTGGACCGATTCTATGCCTCGACCACTCCACTAGGGTAGGGATCGTGGCTGAGAGTACGCGATTAGTGGACCTCGTATCGGCGCGTATCGACCGGGCACTCGACGAGCAGCGTGAACGGCTCCTCGCGATCAGCCCCGACCTCGCGCCGTTCGACCGGTACGCCCGAGACCTGTTGTCCGGCGGCAAGCGCTTCCGGGCGCTGTTCTGCTACTGGGGATGGCAGTCGGTGGCGGGCCGTTCGGGCTCGTTCGACCCGCTGGCCGAGGGGTCCCGACAGACCACCGCCGAGGCCGTCGTCACGGTCGCCGCAGCGCTCGAGGTCTTCCACGCCGCAGCCCTGGTGCACGACGACATCATGGACCGCTCGGACACCCGTCGTGGGCGTCCGGCCGCGCACCGCCGCTTCGAGTCCCTGCACGAGGAGTCCGGCTTCGTCGGCGACCGCGGGCAGTACGGCACGAACTCCGCGCTGCTCCTCGGCGACCTGCTGCTCTCGCTGAGCGACTCGGTCTTCGACGAGGGCCTCGCGCTCCTCGACCCGGTGCGGGCCCGCATCGTCCGCCAGGAGTTCCACGCGATGCGCCTCGACGTCACGGCGGGGCAGTACCTCGACGTGCACGAGGAGACCGCCTGGCCCGTCATCGACGAGTCCGAGCACCTGCTCCGCGCCCAGCGCGTCATCGTCTTCAAGTCGGCGAAGTACTCGATCGAGGCCCCGCTGGTCATCGGCGCCCTGGTCGCCGGCGCGAGCGACTCCCAGCTCGAGGGCCTCCGCGCCTTCGGACTCCCCCTCGGCGTGGCGTACCAGCTCCGCGACGACATGCTCGGGGTCTTCGGTGACCCCGAGGTCACCGGCAAGCCGGCCGGCGACGACCTGCGCGAGGGCAAGCGCACCGTCCTCATCGCCTCGGCGCGCAAGACGCTGGCGAGCGGCCCGCGGCAGCTCCTGGACGAGCTCCTCGGCGACCCCGACCTCGACGAGGAGCAGGTGCAGATGCTCCGCGCGACCCTCACCGAGTCCGGTGCCGTGGCCGCCGTGGAGCGGTCGATCGAGCGGCACGTCCAGCGCGCCAAGGCGGCACTGGACGCCTCGCCGCTGACACCGTCGGCACGCGAGCAGCTCGCGTCGCTGGCCGACACGGTCAGCCGCCGGTCGTCCTAGACACACCCCCAGGACAGACGGGAGGCCCGGTGCCAGCTGGCACCGGGCCTCCCGTCTGTCCGGAACGCGTCTAGAGCAGCGACTGGGCGATGCGACGCACCTCGGCCTTGCGACCGGCGCGCAGCGCCGCGATCGGCGTGGTGCCCATCGCGTCGTCGACGGTGAGCATCCAGCGCACCGCCTCGTCGTCGGTGAACCCGTTGTCACCGAGCACGATCAGCGTGCCGCGGAGTTCGGGCATGGGCTCGCCGTCCTCCAGGAACTCGACGGGCACGCGCAGCACACCGCCGACGCGGGCTGCGAGCAGGGTCTTCTGCTCGAAGAGTCGGTGGATCCGTCCGGGGCTGGTGCTGAACATGTCCACCAGCTCGGGGACGGTCAGCCAGCGTTCGGAGAGGGACAGGTCGTCGACGGGTGCGGCACTCACACGCCCATGGTGCCAGAGTGACCGCCGGAGTGAATCCGCCTCGTTCGTCACATTCGTCACATCCACCCCATCTGACTCTCTGGTTGACTTGGGAATCAGGCCATGCCAGCGTTGTGGCACCTGTGAGTGCGCGCATGCGTGCGCACGGCTCAGTCGAGATCAGGAGAAACCCGTGGACCACGCTGCAGACGAAGTCGCCCGGCGCGCACGATCCGCCCGGTTCGCCACCATGCCCATCGTCCTCGCGGGCACCATCGCCGTGACCGCAGGCCTCACCGGCCCGGTCGCGCACGCCGAGCCCCGGCACGACGACGCCGACGCGAACCACAAGCGCCACGTCGACCAGGACCGCGCCGTGACCGACCGCCCGGTGTTCGGCACCGCCGTCGCCCGGCCGTCGCAGACCGTCGTGCGGACCGTCGCCGCGACCACGAAGGCCCCCACCACGGCGGTGCCCACGAACTACACCGTCCACCACGGCGACACGGTCTCGGGCATCGCCGCCCGCTTCGGCCTGTCGGCGCAGGAGATCCTCGTGCGCAACGGCCTCGGCTGGAACACGATCATCCACCCCGGACAGACGCTCCACCTGGCGTCGACCCCCGCCGTCACCACCGCCGCGGTCCGGACCTCCGGGTCGACCGGCGGCTCCGGCTCGGACACCTCGAGCTACCACGTGAAGCACGGCGACACCGCCTCCGGCATCGCATCCCGCGTCGGCGTGTCGACCACGGCGCTCCTCAGCGCGAACAAGCTGTCGCAGCGCAGCGTCATCTACCCCGGCCAGACGCTGCGGGTGCCGCACGGCACGTCGTCGACGCCGTCGGTCTCCACCGCCTCGGCCCCGTCGACCAAGTCGAGCGTGCAGATCAGCGCCGGCGACACCGTGGCCTCGATCGCCGCCGCGCACCACGTCTCGGTCAAGTCGCTCCTGTCGGCGAACGGCCTGTCGTACACGAGCACGATCTACGCCGGCAAGACACTCGTCATCCCGTCGTCGAACGCCACCGCCGCCCCCGCGGTCGCCGCGAGTGCCGCGGTGAGCGGTGCCGTCGGCCTGAGCGCCGAGCAGCGCCAGAACGCCGCGACCATCGTCGCCGTCGGTCGATCGCTCGGCGTCCCGGACCGCGGCATCGTCGTGGCCCTCGCCGCCGCGATGCAGGAGTCGAGCCTCCGGAACCTGCCGCACGGCGACCGCGACTCGGTCGGCCTGTTCCAGCAGCGACCGAGCCAGGGTTGGGGCAGCGCGGCGAAGCTGCAGGACCCGGCGCACGCCACCGCGCTGTTCTTCGGCGGGCGGAACAACCCGAACGCCGGCAAGACCCGCGGGCTGCTCGACGTGCCCGGCTGGTCCTCGATGAGCATCACCGACGCGGCCCAGGCCGTGCAGCTCTCCGCCTACCCGAAGGCCTACGCCACCTGGGCGAGCGCCGCCGAGGGCTGGCTGGCGACCCTCTGAGCCTCATCCGGAAGATCGAGATTGGGTCACGGCCGGTGCGCCGGTGCGTCCGAGTGCGGTCTCGATTCGTAGAATGCCGCCGATGACCACCAACGCCGCCACGGACCCGATGATCGGTCGCATGATCGATCAGCGGTACCGCGTCCGCTCCCGCATCGCGCGCGGGGGCATGGCGACCGTCTACCTCGCGACCGACGTGCGCCTCGAGCGACGCGTCGCGATCAAGATCATGCACGGGCACCTGGCCGACGACCAGGCCTTCCGTGAGCGCTTCATCCAGGAGGCCCGTTCGGCCGCCCGGCTGTCGCACCCGAACCTGGTGGGCGTCTACGACCAGGGCGCCGAGGGCGAGATCGCCTACATCGTCATGGAGTACATCCCCGGCATCACGCTGCGGGACCTGCTGCAGGAGCACCACGCCCTGACGCCCGAGCAGGCGACGGACATCCTGCGCGCCGTGCTGGCCGGGCTCGCCTCGGCCCACCGCGCCGGGATCGTGCACCGCGACCTGAAGCCCGAGAACGTCCTGCTCGCCGACGATGGCCGCATCAAGCTCGGCGACTTCGGCCTGGCCAGGGCCACGACCGCGAACACGGCGACCGGCGCGGCACTGCTCGGCACGATCGCCTACCTGTCCCCCGAGCTCGTGACCCGCGGCGCCGCCGACTCGCGCAGCGACATCTACGCGCTCGGCATCATGCTCTACGAGATGCTCACCGGCGAGCAGCCCTACAAGGGTGAGCAGCCGATGCAGATCGCCTACCAGCACGCCAACGACTCCGTGCCGGCACCGAGTGCCGCCGTGTCCGGGGTGCCGCCGGAGCTCGACGAGCTGGTCGCCTGGTCGACCGCGCGCGACCCCGAGGACCGCCCCCGCGACGCCCGCGAGATGCTCGACCACATGTCGGGCAACCAGCAGCGCGCGACCGGCCAGTACCGCACGGCCGTGCTCCGCCCCGAGAACGGGACCGCGATCCTGCCCTCCGGTGGCGCCGGCACGCTCGGCGCCGCAGCGGCCGCCGCCTCGGTCGGGGCCGCAGGAGCCGCAGGTGCGGACGAGACCGCCATCATCGACCGGTCCGGCGACCGGGACACCGGCGACCGCGGTCGAGCGCCCGCCCGTGCGCGTGGCAACGCCCCCGGCCCCCGTCGCACCGGGGCACAGCCGGGCGTGCTCTCCCCCGCCGGACAGCGGCTCGCCGACCAGTCGGCGAAGCGTCGGAAGCGCGGCTGGATCCTGCTGTCCGTGGTCGTCGTGCTCGCGCTGATCGGAGCCGGCTTCGGCTGGTACTTCGGCCCGGGGCCGGGTGGCAACGTGCGGATCCCGGAAGTCACGGGCAAGTCGGTCTCGCAGGCCCGGCAGCTGCTCGAAGCACAGGGCCTGCAGGCGGCGTCGAAGACCGGGACACGGTTCGACGCCGTCGTCGCGAAGGGGCAGGTCTCCACGACGAAACCGGCCGCGGAGCGCGAGGTGCAGAAGGGCACGGCGGTGCAGATCGTCGTGTCGAACGGCCCCCGGATGATCCCGCTGCCGGCGATCGTCGGCCAGCCGCTCTCCACCGTGACGGCCGCGCTCGACGACGACTTCGAGCTGCAGGACGACCGGTACGAGTTCTCCGCCGACGCCCCGAAGGACACCGTGGTCGCGGCGACCGGTCGGGCGTCCGGCGGCAAGGCCCTCGACCTCACGACGGTGCAAGCCTACGGCGAGACCGGGCCGGTCACCCTGACCGTCTCGCTCGGGCCGGTTCCCGACGTGGTCGGCAAGACGGTCGACGAGGCCTCCGCCGCCCTCGACGACGTCGGACTGATCCTCGGCGCCCGCACCGAGGAGTACAGCGACACCGTGCCCTCCGGCCAGATCGTCTCCGCCGCCGTGCAGGACTCCCCCGCCGTGCGCGGGTCGGCGGTGGACGTCGTCGTGTCGAAGGGGCCGACGCCGATCACCGTGCCGGACCTCGGAGCGGAGCGGCCCACGATCAACGAGGCGACGAAGACCCTCGAGGACCTCGGCCTCAAGGTGTCCGTGCCCGACTGCACGAACATCCTCTGCGGCTTCTACGACTGGAAGTCGAAGTTGCCCGTCACCGGCACCGACCCGGGCGCCGGCGCCACCGTCTACCGCGGCGACACGATCACCCTGTCCTACGACCAGTAGGTGCGGACACCGCGCCCTCGGCCTTGGACGCGACCCCAGGACGGACGGGAGGCCCGTGGCGGCGCCGTCACGGGCCTCCCGTCCGACACGCGAAAGCGACAGAACCCCGCGAACATGCCGCGGGGTTCAGTCGCTTCGGCGAAACGGTTCCTGCGTTACGAGCGGTCGGGCTGGTGCGCGCCGAGTTCCTCGGCCACCAGGAAGGCGAGCTCGAGGGACTGCATGTGGTTCAGGCGCGGGTCGCACAGCGACTCGTAGCGGGTGGCGAGGGTGGCCTCGTCGATGTGCTCCGAGCCGCCGAGGCACTCGGTGACGTCGTCACCGGTGAGCTCGACGTGCATGCCACCCGGGTACGTGCCGACCTGGCGGTGCGCCTCGAAGAAGCCGAGGACCTCGTCCACGACGTCGTCGAACCGGCGGGTCTTGTAGCCCGTCGGCGTGGTCAGGCCGTTGCCGTGCATCGGGTCGGTGACCCACAGCGGGTTGGCGTCCATGCCCTTGATCGCCTCGAGCAGCTTGGGCAGCTCGTCGCGGATCTTGCCGGCACCCATCCGCGTGATGAAGGTCAGGCGACCGGGCTCACGGTTCGGGTCGAGCTTGTCGACGAGCGCCTTCATGTCGTCGACGCTCGTCGTCGGGCCGAGCTTCACACCGATCGGGTTGCGCACCCGCGACAGGAAGTCCACGTGGGCGCCGTCGATGTCGCGCGTGCGCTCACCGATCCAGATGAAGTGGCCGGAGGTGTCGTACGCCAGGCCGGAGCGCGAGTCGATGCGGGTCATCGGGCGCTCGTAGTCCATCAGCAGCCCCTCGTGCGAGGCGTAGAACTCGACGTGCTTGAGCGCCTCGAAGTCGGCACCGCAGGCGTCCATGAAGCGGATCGCGCGGTCGATCTCCTTGGCGAGGTGCTCGTAGCGGGCGTTCGCGGGGTTCGAGGCGAAGCCCTTGTTCCACGAGTGCACCTGGCGCAGGTCGGCGAAGCCCCCCTGTGTGAAGGCCCGGACGAGGTTCAGCGTCGAAGCGGCGGTGTGGTACCCCTGCACCAGGCGGCGCGGGTCGGCCGTCCGGCTCTCCGGCGTGAAGTCGTAGCCGTTCACGATGTCGCCGCGGTAGGCGGGCAGCGTGACGTCACCGCGGGTCTCGAAGTCGCTCGAGCGGGGCTTGGCGAACTGCCCGGCCATGCGCCCCATCTTGATGACGGGCATCGAGGCACCGTAGGTCAGCACGACGGCCATCTGCAGGATCGTCTTGACCCGGTCGCGGATGGAGTCGGCGGTGGCACCGGCGAAGGTCTCGGCGCAGTCACCGCCCTGCAGCAGGAAGGCCTTGCCCTGGGCGGCGGCGGCGAGCCGCTCACGCAGCTTGTCGACCTCGCCCGCGAACACGAGCGGCGGGAGCGTGGCGATCTCGGCCGAGGCGGCCTCGGCCGCGGCTGCGTCCGGCCAGGTCGGCTGCTGCTTGATCGGGAGCGTCCGCCAATAGTCGAGCCCCTCGATGACGTCCGGATCCTGCAGGGCGACGAAGTCGGTCGACTCGGGCAAGGGCGTTACCTCGGTGTTCTGTGCGGGCGGCCCGACGACGCTGACCGGCACCGGGCCGCGCGTCGTCGATGGGCGTCCTGGCGGGGTGCCGGGACCATCAGAGCCTAACGTGCAGGCGTCGACTTCCGTTCCCGCATGACGGCCTCGCGCGCGGAGCTCGCGCGCTCCTTCACGCTGGTCGCGTAGACGTCCACGTACTCCTGACGGCTCAGGCCGGCGAGCTCGTGCATGACCTCGTCCGTGACGCTGCGCAGGATGAAGCGGTCGGTCTCGAACCCCTGGAACCGCGAGAAGTCGAGCGGCTTGCCGAACACGACCCCGACGCGCTTGATCTTCGGGAAGCGCTGCCCGATCTGCTGCACCTCGCGCGTGCCGACCATGGCCACGGGGACGACGAGCACGCGCCCCTCGAGGATCATCCGGGCGATGCCGGTGCGGCCACGGTAGAGCTTGCCGTCGGGGCTGCGGGTGCCCTCGGGGTAGATGCCGAGCTGCTCACCGCGCGCCAGGACCTGCAGGCCGGTGCGGAGCGATGCCTCGGACGCCTTGCCGCCGGAGCGGTCGATCGGCAGCTGGCCGATGGCGTTGAAGAACGTCTTCGTCGCCCAGCCCTTCAGGCCACGGCCGGTGAAGTAGTCGCTCTTCGCCAGGAACGACAGTCGACGGTCGAGCACCGCCGGCAGGATCACCGAGTCGATGAACGAGATGTGGTTCGACGCGAAGATGACCGGGCCCGAGGTCGGGACGTGCTCACGCCCGACGACCCACGGCCGGAACAGGGTGAGGATGAGCGGGCCGAGCACGAAGTTCTTCAGCAGCCAGTAGGTCATCGACGACTCCAGGTGGTGAGAAGGTCCGGGTGGTGCACGGCCCGGGGGTGGGCGGTCGTTCGTGTGTGCGTGTGTGCGTGTGTGCGCGCCGACCCTACGCCGTGCGGGCGTGGATGCGGGCGAGGTCGGCGGCACCGACGACGCCGGCGTCGTTGACGAGTTCGGCGATCACGAAGTCCGGCTCGGGGTGGTACCCGCGGGCCGGCAGGTTGTTGAGGTACGCCTGCTTGATCGGGTCGAGCAGCCGGTCCCCCGCGCTGGCCACGCCGCCGCCGAACACGAAGAGCTGCGGGTCGAGCACCGCGGACAGTGACGCGCACGCCTCGCCGAGGTGCCGACCGAGCCGACGGAGGGCCGCGAGGGCACCCGGGTCGTCGGCCAGGATCAGGTCGCCGACGATCTTGCCGTCGAGCTGGCCGCCGTTGTCGGCGCGGGCGTCGGCCAGGGCCGAACCGATGCCACCGGCGTCGGCGACGTCGTTCGCCATGCGCTGCAGGGCCCGGCCGGAGCCGTACTGCTCGATGCAGCCGCGGGCGCCGCAGCCGCAGGGCAGCCCGTTCGGGACGATGCGCAGGTGGCCGATCTCGCCGCCGGTGCCGAAGCCCCCGCGGAACAGGCGGTCCTCGGTCACGATCGCCCCACCGACACCCGTGCCGATGGTCAGCATGGTCATGTCGGACACGAGTCGACCGGCGCCGAACCGGAACTCGGCCCAGCCCGCGGCGTTCGCGTCGTTGTCCACCGTGATGTGCAGGTCGCCGAGGCGCTGCTGCAGCTTCTGCCGGAGCGGTTCGTTCCGCCACCGGATGTTCGGCGTGTAGTAGACGATCGACTGCGAGGCGTCGATGAACCCGGGGGCAGCGACCCCCACGGCGCCGACCTGGTGGAGCGAGCTGAGTCGCTCGACCATCGAGACGACGTCGTCGAGCATGGCGTTCGGGTCCGCAGCGTTGGTGGCCACGCGGTCCTCGGCGACGATCTCGCCCAGTTCCGTCACGACCGCACCCGCGATCTTGGTGCCCCCGATGTCGATTCCGATGGCGTGCACGAGCAACGAGCCTACCGGTTCGCCGCGAAGTCACGGAACGCCCGGTGACGCGTCCTATGCTGGCGGTGTCGCCTCGGTGTTGAGGCGCACTCGAGTCGAACCGGCAGACAAGGGAGTCACCGTGAACGATCAGCGTCCTGCACGCAGCAGCGCCTCCACCGACACGTCCACCGCTGGCAGCGCCGCCACCGGGACCACGCCGTCGGCCGGGAGGCACGCCACACCGCCCAGCGCCGGTCCGGTCGCCCCGGACCACGGCTCGGCAGCGCGGCTCCTCGGCGACCGCGTCCGGCTGACGCCCGACCGTCCGATCCTCGCCCAGCGCCACGGCGACACCTGGACCACCTTCACCGCGGCGGAGACGCTCGCCCGGGTGCGCGGCATCGCGAAGGGCTTCGTCGCCGCCGGGCTCGAACCGGGCGCGCACGTCGCGATCCTGTCCCGCACCCGTCTGGAGTGGACCCTGGTCGACTTCGCCGTGTGGACAGCCGGCCTGGTGTCCGTGCCCGTGTACGAGACGAGCTCCCCCGACCAGGTGCGCTGGATCCTGTCCGACTCGGAGTCGGTCGCGATCATCGTGGAGCAAGAGGAACACGCGCGCCGCGTCGCCTCCATCGCACCCGACCTGCCGTCCCTGGGCCAGCACTGGACGATCGACGGCGGCGGCCTCGACGACCTGACCCGGCTCGGCGAGGACGTCACCGACGACGAGCTCGACGCCCGGACCGCGAACGTGCACGGCCACGACGACGCCACGATCATCTACACCTCGGGCAGCACCGGTCGACCGAAGGGCTGCGTCCTGCGGCACGACAACTTCACCGCCACGGTGGAGGGCGCGAGCGAAGCGATGCCCGAGGTCGTCGCCGACGGCGCCTCGACCCTCCTGTTCATCCCGCTCGCCCACGTCTTCGCCCGGTTCATCGCCGCGATGTCGGTGTCCGCCGGCGTCCTCGTCGGCCACGAGCCGGACACCAAGGACCTGATGCGGGCGGTGTCGACCTTCAAGCCGACGTTCCTGCTCGCGGTCCCCCGGGTGTTCGAGAAGATCTACAACTCCGCCGAGCAGAAGGCCGACCTCGGTGGCAGGGGCAGGATCTTCCGCGCGGCGGCCGACACCGCGGTCGCCCACTCCGAGGCCCTCGCAGCCGGCAGGGTGCCGTTCCTGCTCGGGCTGAAGTTCAAGCTGTTCGACCGGCTCGTGTACGCCAAGCTCCGCGACGCCCTCGGCGGCCGGGTCGAGTACGCCGTCAGCGGTTCGGCGCCCCTCTCCCCGCGGCTGTCGCACTTCTTCCGATCGATCGGGGTGCTCATCCTCGAGGGCTACGGCCTGACCGAGACCACCGCCCCCGCCACCGTCAACCGTGCCCGGGAACTCCGCATCGGGACGGTCGGGCGCGCGCTGCCCGGCATCGAGGTCCGGATCGCCGACGACGGCGAGATCCTGATCCGCGGCGTCGACGTCTTCGACCGGTACTGGCGGAACGACGAGGCGACCGAGCACGCCTTCGCCGACGGCTGGTTCCGCACCGGCGACCTCGGCCGGATCGACGCAGACGGGGTCCTCACGGTCACCGGACGCGCCAAGGAGCTCATCGTCACCGCGAGCGGCAAGAACGTCGCGCCGGCACCGCTCGAGGACGGCATCCGCGAGCATCCGCTCATCGGCCAGGTCGTGGTCGTCGGCGAGGGCAAGCCGTTCGTCGCAGCCCTCGTGACGCTCGACCGCGAGATGCTCCCCGGCTGGTGCGAGTCCCGAGGGATCACCCCGGCGCTGAGCGGGCACGAGGCCGCCTACGACGAGCGTGTGCTCTCCGCCGTCCAGGAGGCCATCGACGCCGCCAACGGCCGGGTCTCCCGCGCCGAGTCGGTCCGGTCGTTCACGATCCTCGACACCGACCTGACCGAGGCCTCCGGGCACCTCACGCCGAAGCTCACGATCAAGCGGTCGGTGATCCTCAAGGACTTCGCCGCGGACATCGACCACATCTACTCCGGGTCGAAGGTGCAGACGACGGCGACCCCGGTGATCGAGGGTCGGCGCCGCAACCGCGCGTAGCGCCCGCCGGGCGTACCGGGTCGAATCGGGTCGTTCCGGGCGTACCGGGTCGGTTCTTCCGACCAGGTACGCCCGATTCCGGTAGGTACGCGCAGGTCGGAGACGCAACCGCCTGGAGGCCCGGTGCCGGTCCGCCGGACTGGCACCGGGCCTCCAGGCGGTCGCCGCGCGTGCGGGGCTGGCAGCTTTCGGGCGTACCTGGTCGTTTCGGGCGTACCGGGTCGATTCTTCTGACCAGGTACGCCCGATTCCGCCAGGTACGCGCGCGGCCGCCCCGCTGAGCGACCAGCTTCGGGCATACCAGGTCAATCCGGGCGTACCAGGTCGTTCCGGGCGTACCAGGTCGTTCCGGGCGTACCAGGTCGTTCCGGGCGTACCTGGTCGTTTCGGGCGTACCGGGTCGATTCTTCCGACCAGGTACGCCCGATTCCGCCAGGTACGCGCGCGGCCGCCCCGCTGAGCGACCAGCTCCGGGCGTACCGGGTCGATTCGGGCGTACCGGGTCGATCCTTCCGACCAGGGACGCCCGATTCCGCCAGGTACGCGCGGGTCACAGACGCAACGGCCTGGAGGCCCGGATCACGTCCGTCGGACGTGATCCGGGCCTCCAGGCCGTTCAGCGGGCGCCGGGGGCGCCTGCGGGGCTCAGGCCTCCTGCGACTGCTCCGTCGCGGGGGCGTCGAGGACGGCGGTCGAACCGGTCGTGACGGTGGTCTCGGCCGGTCGACGGTTGGTGCGGGTGCGGTGCGAGCTGAGCTCGTCGTTCTGACTGGTCATGCGGGAGTCCTGGGGGGATGGGATGGTCGTCGGTGGGAGGCCGACAGCAGCACGGTACCCCCTCGTCAGGACAAAGCGACAATCCCCCGTGGGGGTGTCACACCACAGTTCACAGCCGGCGAACGCGGGACTGTGCAAGCGCTCAGTGGAACCAGTCCTGCGCACGGATGTCGCGCAGTGCCTGACGGCGGACCTCGGGGTCGAGCGTCATCACGTAGACGGTGCCGTCGAGGTGGTCGCACTCGTGCTGGAGCGCCTCGGCCATCAAGCCGGTGCCCTCGAGGACGACCTCGTCGCCGTCGACGTCGACACCCCGCACCTTCGCGTACGGGGAGCGACGCGTCGGGTAGCCGAGCCCCGGGACGGAGAGGCAGCCTTCTTCCATGAGCTCGGGCTCGCCGGAGACCTCGACGATCTCGGGGTTGAGGACGTAGCCGACCTCGCCGTCCACGTTGTACGAGAACGCACGGAGTCCGACGCCGATCTGGGGCGCGGCCACTCCGGCCCGTCCGGGTTCCTTGACGGTGTCGATGAGGTCCTGCACGAGGTCACGGACCCCGGCGCTGCCGAGCAGTTCGGGCCGGATCGGGTCGGCCGGCGAGCGGAGGACGGGGTCGCCGAACAGGCGGATGGGACGAACGGTCAATTTACTGCAGCACCACCAGGAGGTCGCCGGCGTCCACCTGCTGGGTCACCGGGATCGCGAGTCGGCCGACGGTGCCCGACACGGGCGCCGTGATGGCCGCTTCCATCTTCATCGCCTCGATACTCGCCACCGGCGTACCGGCCTCGACGACGTCACCGACGGCGACCTTGAGCGTCACCACGCCGGAGAACGGCGCGGCCACGTGCTTGGGGTCGGACGCGTCGGCCTTCTCGGCCGCCTTCGTCTCGACCTCGACCGAACGGTCGCGGACGGCGACCGGGCGGAGCTGCCCGTTCATCGTCGCCATGACCGTGCGGATGCCCTTGGCGTCCACCTCGCCGATCGCCTCGAGCCCGACGAACAGGTCGACGCCCTTGCCGAGCGGGACGCTGTGCTCCTGCCCGGGGCGCAGCCCGTACAGGTAGTCGACGGTCGGGACGACGGACAGGTCGCCGTACTGCTCCCGCACGCGCTGGAACTGCTGCGTCGGCTGCGGGAAGAGCAGGCGGTTGAGCGCCTGCTGGCGCTCCGGCCCGGGGGTCTCGAGGTGCGCGCGTTCGTCCGCGGGCACCGGGGTGATCTCGAGTCGGACGTCGCGCCCGGCCAGGACCTTCGAGCGGAACGGCTCGGGCCAGCCGCCGGGCAGGTCGCCCAGTTCGCCGGCCATGAACCCGACCACGGAGTCCGGGATGTCGTACTTGTCGGGGTTCTGCTCGAAGTCGACCGGGTCGGCACCGACCGCTGCGAGCTGCAGCGCGAGGTCGCCGACGACCTTCGACGACGGCGTGACCTTGGTCGGCCGGCCGAGGATCCGGTTCGCCTCGGCGTACCAGTCCTCGACCTGCTCGAACCGGTCACCGAGGCCGAGGGCGATCGCCTGCTGCCGGAGGTTCGACAGCTGACCGCCGGGGATCTCGTGCTTGTAGACACGCCCGGTCGGACCGGCGAGCCCGGACTCGAACGGGGCGTACACGCGACGAACCGACTCCCAGTACGGCTCGAGGTCCCCGACGGCGTCGAGGGACAGACCGGTGTCGCGCTCGGTGTGGGCCAGCGCGGCGACCAGGGCGGACATGCTCGGCTGGCTGGTCGTGCCGGCCATGGGTGCTGCGGCCACGTCGACGGCGTCGGCCCCGGCGCGCGAGGCGGCGAGCAGGGTCGCGAGCTGGCCGCCGGCGGTGTCGTGAGTGTGCACGTGCACGGGCTGGTCGAAGCGCTCGCGCAGCGCGGTGACGAGCTTCTCGGCCGCACCGGCGCGGAGGAGCCCGGCCATGTCCTTGATGCCGATGACGTGCGCGCCGGCGTCGACCATCTGCTCCGCCAGGCGGAGGTAGTAGTCGAGCGTGTAGAGGTCCTCCGCGGGGTCGAGGAGGTCGGCGGTGTAGCAGAGCGCCGCCTCGGCGACGGCCGTGCCGGTCGCGAGCACGGCCTCCAGGGCGGGACGCAGCTGGCTCACGTCGTTGAGCGCGTCGAACACGCGGAAGACGTCGACGCCGGACCGAGCGGCCTCGTCGACGAAGGCGTCGGTGACCTCGGTCGGGTACGGCGTGTACCCGACCGTGTTGCGGCCGCGCAGCAGCATCTGGATCGGGATGTTCGGCATCGCTTCGCGCAGCGAGGACAGGCGCTCCCAGGGGTCTTCCCCGAGGAACCGGAGTGCCACGTCGTACGTCGCACCTCCCCAGGCCTCGACGCTGAGCAGCTGCGGGGTGAGCCGCGCGACGTGCGGCGCGACGGCGACGAGGTCCTTCGTGCGGACCCGGGTGGCGAGGAGCGACTGGTGGGCGTCCCGCATCGTCGTCTCGGTCACCGCGAGGGCCGTCTGGGCGCGCAGGGCCTTCGACCACTCGGCCGGCCCCATGGCCAGCAGGCGGTCGCGCTGTCCCTCGGGCACCGGCACCGTCAGGTCGGTGGCCGGGAGCTTGTCGGCCGGGTCGGTGACGAGCGGCGACCGCTCCCCGTTCGGCTTGTTCACCGTGACGTCGGCGAGCCAGGTGAGCACCTTCGTGCCGCGGTCCTTCGAGACGTGGCCGCCGAAGAGCTGTGGGCGTTCCTCGATGAACTTCGTCGAGACGTCGCCGCGGGCGAAGTCCGGGTCCTCGAGCACGGCCTGCAGGAACGGGATGTTCGTGCTGACGCCGCGGATGCGGAACTCGGCGAGGGCGCGCTTGGCACGGGACACCGCCGCCGGGAAGTCACGGCCGCGGCACGTCATCTTCGCGAGCATCGAGTCGAAGTGCGGGCTGATCTGCGCGCCGGTGGCGACTGTGCCGCCGTCGAGCCGGACGCCCGCGCCGCCGGGGCTGCGGTAGGTGCTGATCCGGCCGGTGTCCGGACGGAAGCCCTGCGTCGGGTCCTCGGTCGTGATGCGGGTCTGCAGCGCGGCGCCGTGCACGGCGACGGTGTCCTGCGACAGGCCGAGGTCGGCGAGGGTCTCCCCCGCCGCGATGCGCATCTGCGACTGCACCAGGTCGACGTCGGTGACCTCTTCGGTGACCGTGTGCTCGACCTGGATGCGCGGGTTCATCTCGATGAAGACGTGCTGCCCCTCGCGCTCGCCCTCGGTGTCGAGCAGGAACTCCACGGTGCCGGCGTTCACGTACCCGATCGACCGGGCGAAGGCCACGGCGTCGCGGTGCAGTGCCTGCGCGATCGCGGGGTCGAGGTTGGGCGCCGGCGCGATCTCGACGACCTTCTGGTTGCGCCGCTGGACCGAGCAGTCCCGCTCGAACAGGTGGATCGTGCCGGCGTCGGTGCCGGTCGCGTCGGCGAGGATCTGCACCTCGATGTGGCGCGGACGGATGACGGCCTGCTCGAGGAACATCGTCGGGTCGCCGAACGCACTGTCGGCCTCGCGCATGGCTGCTTCGAGGGCGTCGCGCAGCTCGGGCTTCGTCTCCACCCGGCGCATGCCACGTCCACCACCACCGGCGACGGCCTTGGCGAAGACCGGGAACCCGATCGCGTCGGCGCCGGCGATCAGTTCGTCGATGTCGCGGCTCGCGGGGGTGCTCGCGAGGACCGGGACGCCGGCCGCGATCGCGTGCTCCTTCGCGGTGACCTTGTTGCCGGCCATCTCGAGCACGTGCTCGCCCGGACCGATGAAGGTGATGCCGTTCGCGGCTGCTGCCGCGGCGAGCTCGGGGTTCTCGGACAGGAACCCGTACCCCGGGTAGATCGCGTCGGCCCCCGACTCGCGGGCGACGCGGATGATCTCGGAGACGTCCAGGTACGCCCGGACCGGGTGGCCCCGCTCCCCGATCAGGTAGGCCTCGTCGGCCTTGAGACGGTGCAGGGAGTTCCGGTCTTCGTACGGGTAGACAGCGACCGTACGGGCCCCCAACTCGTAGGCGGCACGGAACGCGCGGATGGCGATCTCGCCACGGTTCGCAACGAGGATCTTCGTGAACACGACGTCCCTTTCAGCCCGGGTTGAGGTGAGACAACCCTAGTGGCGGTAACGTTGCTCAACGTGCATGTACTCAGCGTGAGCTCCCTCAAGGGTGGTGTCGGCAAGACGACGGTGACGCTCGGCCTGACCTCGGCCGCGTTCGCCAAGGGACTGCGCACGCTGGTGGTGGATCTGGACCCGCAGTCCGACGTCTCCACGGGCCTCGACATCAACCTCGCCGGCCACCTCAACGTCGCCGACGTCCTCGAGAACCCGAAGGAGAAGATCGTCCGTCAGGCGATCGCCCCCTCGGGCTGGACGAAGGGGTCGCAGGGCAAGATCGACGTCATGGTCGGGTCGCCCTCCGCCATCAACTTCGACGGGCCGCACCCGTCGATCCGCGACATCTGGAAGCTCGAAGAGGCCCTGGCCAACGTCGAGCAGGACTACGAGCTCGTCCTCATCGACTGCGCGCCGTCGCTGAACGCCCTCACGCGCACCGCGTGGGCCGCGTCCGACCGCGTCACCGTCGTCACCGAGCCCGGCCTGTTCTCCGTCGCCGCCGCCGACCGTGCGCTGCGCGCCATCGAGGAGATCCGCCGCGGACTTTCCCCGCGCCTGCAGCCCCTCGGCATCATCGTGAACCGTGCCCGGGTGCAGTCGCTCGAGCACCAGTTCCGCATCAAGGAACTCCGCGACATGTTCGGCCCGCTCGTGCTCTCGCCGCAGCTGCCGGAGCGCACGTCGCTGCAGCAGGCGCAGGGTGCCGCGAAGCCGCTGCACGTCTGGCCCGGCGAGTCCGCGCAGGAGATGGCGAAGAACTTCGACCAGCTGCTCGAGCGCATCATGCGCACCGGCAAGATCGGTCCGTACGCCGAGGGTGGCGCCGCGTAGGTCGGTGCTCGTACGGTCGCGGCGCGGTCGTGATCGCGGTCGCGGTCGCGTGACATGCCGCTCGCGTCCGCCGAGCGGTCACCAACTGTCGGCAGGCAGCGTCGCAGGCGACGGTTCGTGACACCTCGGCGACTGCCGGGAGGCCCGCCCCGGCCCCGGCAGACACGCCCGAACCCGGCTCGCCAGCGGTCACGACATGCCGCTCACGTCCGGCGAGGGGTCACCAACTGTCGGCGGGCAGCGTCGCAGCCGACAGTTCGTGACACCTCGGCGACGCGCACACGACGGTTCGTGACCACGCGCCGACTGCCGGGAGGCCCGCCCCGGCCCCGGCAGACACGCCCGGCCCCGGCTCGCCCAGCGGCTACAACACACCGCTCACGTCCGCCGAGCGGTCACCAACTGTCGGCAGGCAGCGTCGCATCCGACAGTTCGAGACACCTCGGCGACGCGCACACGGCGGTTCGCGACCACTCGGCCGGAACCCGAACGGTCAGGAAGCGCGGGAAGCGCGACGAGCGGCGAGCTCGTCGGAGGGGTCGGCCGCCGCGGTGGCGTCGAGCTCGACCAGGGAGCTCTCGACCTCGCGCAGGACCTTGCCGACCGCGATGCCGAAGACACCCTGGCCGCGGGACACGAGGTCGATGACCTCGTCGTCCGAGGTGCACAGGTACACCGAGGCACCGTCGGACATCAGCGTGGTCTGCGCCAGGTCGGAGACGCCGGACTCACGGAGCTGGTTGACCGCGGTGCGGATCTGCTGCAGCGAGATGCCGGTGTCGAGCAGGCGCTTCACGAGCTTGAGCACGAGGATGTCGCGGAACCCGTACAGGCGCTGCGATCCGGAGCCGGCGGCCCCACGGATCGTCGGCTGCACGAGTTCGGTGCGGGCCCAGTAGTCGAGCTGTCGGTACGAGATGCCGGCTGCCCGTGCAGCGACGGTGCCGCGGTAGCCGTTCTGCTCGTCGTGCTCGGGCAGACCATCGGTGAAGAGCAGCCCGAGGTCGTACCGGGTCACATCAGACTCGGTGCCAGGGGTGTCGTTCCCACTCATGAGCTTGCCTTCCACGACGATCGAGCTCCCACCCGAAGCTTCAACGACGGGTTGAGAGTTGTTCCGAGGTCCACGGTAGCGACTCCGACCGCTCCCGCGCGGGACATCCGACCCGGCGCGTCCGGCGTGTCGAGGATACGCCTCGGCCACTGACACACAAGCCCTGTCGGAGCACCGGACGGCGTCATGCGTCGAGACTACCGATGGCCTGGCGGATGAGGTTCGACCGGATGATCTCGAGGTGCCCGGCGATCTCACGCGCGAGCTCGGTGGCCTTCGCGCGAGAGGTGGCGTCGCCCCGGCGGGAGACCGGCATGAGGGCGGACTCGATGAGACCCACCTCGCGCTCGGCGGTGCTGCGCAGCGTGCGGAGGTGGCGCGGCTCGATACCCGTGCGCTGCAGTTCGACCAGGGCCTTCAGCACGGAGACGCCGTCGTCGCCGTAGGTGTCGGTGGCCGGGAGCAGCGAAGCCGAGACCGCGTCGGCGAGGAGCATCGGGGAGGCGCCGGCTGCCCGGACCGTCTCGTCGCGGGTGTACCGGCGTTCGCGACCGAGGATCGACGGCTTCGGCGCGTCGCCTCCACCGGGCAGGACGGGCTCGCGTCCGGCATCGAGGTCGGCGAGGTACTCCTTGATGACCTTGAGCGGCAGGTAGTGGTCACGCTGCAGTCCGAGGATCACCCGGAGCCGCTCGAGGTCGGCAGCGGAGAACTTGCGGTACCCGCTGGCCGTGCGGATCGGGGTGACGAGCTCGCGCTCTTCGAGGAACCGCAGCTTGGAGCTCGACAGGTCCGGGAACTCGGGCTTGAGGCGAGCGAGGACCTGCCCGATGGTGAGCAGGTCCGGTGCCGCGGACCCCGCCCGGGCCGCAGCGGACCGTGCGGCCACTACGCGTTCGCCAGGCGCGCCAGGTCGACCCGAGATGCGTAGAACGTCAGGCGGAACTTGCCGACCTGGACCTCGGCCCCGTCGGTGAGCAGCGCTTCGTCGATGCGGACACCGTCGAAGTACGTGCCGTTCAGGGAGCCGTTGTCCTTGACGCTGAAGCTGGTGCCGTGGCGCAGGAACTGCGCGTGCTTGCGCGACACGGTGACGTCGTCGAGGAAGATGTCGGCGTCGGGGTGTCGACCGGCCGTCGTGACGTCGGAGTCGAGGAGGAACCGCGCACCCACGTTGGGGCCGCGACGGACCACGAGCAACGCCGACCCGGAGGGCAGGGCGTTGACGGCTTCACGTTCTTCGGTCGAGACACCGGACTCGGCGGTGAGCGCCGCGCCCATGTCCATGCTGAAGGTCAGCGTGGTGTCGACCAGCCGCTGCTCCGGGGTCTTCTGACCGCCCGGCTGCGGGACCACTGGATCTGGCATCGGTGGACCTCCTCCTCTTGGCCCACCAGCGTATCGGAAACGAAGCCCCGAGCGGCAGCCCCGTTCTGGGACTGTGGAGGGACTTCCGCGATCCGCGAACGCACGAGCCGCGTCAGCGACCCGTGGGACCCACGTCAGCAACCCGTGGGACCCGGCGTCACCGTCCCCGCGCGAGCAACCAGAGCAGGTACGGCGCCCCCACGACGCCCGTCACGACGCCCACCGGCAGCGCGGTGCCGGGGAAGGCGAACTGTGCCAGCAGGTCGCTGCCGAGCGTGATCGCGGCACCGACGGCAGCAGCCGGCGCGAGTGCCACCCGTCCACCGCCGACCAGGCGTCGGGCGATCGGCGCGGCCATCAGCGCCACGAACGAGACCGGCCCCGCGGTGGCGACGGCTGCGGCGGTCAGGCACACGGCGGTGAGGAGCAGGAGCACCTTCGCCCGGTCCGGCCGGAGTCCGAGTGCGGCGGCGACCTCGTCCCCGAGGCTCAGGACCTGCAGACGGGCGGACTGCAGCAGCGCGAGCACGCCGAGCACGACGAACGCGACGCCGAGCACCCCGACCAGGTCGCGGTCGACGGCGTTCAGGCTGCCGGAGAGCCAGAGCAGCGCGGTGCCGGCCTGGGTGACGGTGCCGCTCGTGAGCATCCAGCCGGTGATGCTCAGGCAGATCGCCGCGACGCCGATCCCGACGAGGATCACCCGGTTGCCGGTGATCCCCCGTCGCCAGGCGAGCCCGGCGATGACGATCGAGACCACCACGGCGCCGACGAGCACGACCGAGAAGAGCGTGCCACCGCTGGCACCGAACAGCACGATGGCGGTGAGTCCGGCGGCGCTGGCCCCCGAGGTGATCCCGATGACGTCGGGGCTCGCGATCGGGTTCCGCACGACGCTCTGCACGATCGCGCCGGCGACGCCGAGACTGGCGCCGACGAGGACGGCACCGAGCACCCGCGGCCCGCGGAGCTGCCCGATCACGAAGTCCGAGATCCGGTCCCCCTGGCCGAACAGGGCGGCGAGCACCTGGTCCGGGGCGAGCGGGATCGAACCGGCGCCGAGCCCGACCAGGACGAGCACCACGACGACCACGAGCACGGCGACGAGCACCGAGACCTCACGACGCAGGCCGGCCGAGCGGCGCAGACCGCCGGACCGCGGGCGGCCGGAGCCGAACAACTGCCTCACAGTCCCCGCACCGCCCTCGACCGCACGAGCGCGATGAACACCGGCGCCCCGATCAGCGCCGTGACGATGCCGACCTGCAGCTCCCCCGGGTACGCCACGACGCGACCGATCACGTCGGCGACGAGCAGCAGTGCGGGGGCGACGATCGCCGACAGCAGGATGGTCCAGCGGTGGTCCGGGCCGCTCAGCCGACGGACGGCGTGCGGCACGGCGAGCCCGACGAAGGCGATCGGCCCAGCGGCGGCCACCGCGGACCCGGCCAGCAGCACCGCGACCAGACCGCCCACGGCGCGGACGAGCACGACCCGCTGCCCGAGCGACGCCGCGAGTTCGTCCCCGAGCGCGAGGGTGTTCAGCGACCGACCGAGACCGAACGCGATCACCAGCCCGACGAGCACCGGCGCCGTAATGATCCCCGCCGTGCCGAGGTCCTTGCCGGCGAGGGCACCGACCTGCCAGAACCGCAGCTGGTCGAGCAGGCTCTGATCGGTCACGAGCACCGCGGTGGTGACCGACGACAGCGCCGCGGCGACCACGGCTCCGGCGAGGGCGAGCCCGACGGGTGAGAGGCCACGACGGGCGACGGTCGCGATCCCGTACACGAGCACGGCGGCGAGTGCGGCCCCGACGAACGCGAACGGCAGGTAGGCAGCCGTGCCGCTCACGCCGAAGACCGCGATCCCGGCCACCACGGCCAGGGTCGCACCGGAGTTGATGCCGAGGACGCTCGGGTCGGCGAGCGGGTTCCGCGTCACGCCCTGCATGACCGCCCCGGCCACCCCGAGCGCGGTTCCGGCGAGCAGTCCGACGACGGTGCGGGGCACACGGTTGCCGAGCACGATGAGCCCGACCTCGTCGCTCCGCCCGGGGTGCATCACCGTGTCGAGGACGGTGCCGAGCGGGATCGGCCGCGAGCCGTACGCGATCGACAGCGCACACGCCACGGCGAGGACGACGACCGCCAGCACGGTCGCACCGACGAGTCGGGGGACGGAGCTGGGAGCCGGGGGCGTGGACGTCGACGGAGGCATGGAAGTAAGGCCACCCTAACGCCGGAGCCCCACTCGGCGTCCCCCGAGCAAGCCCGGAGCGTGCGCAGGGTTCGTTCATAGGCTCGTCATGGGGAAGCGCCCTGTACTGGTCTCCATCGACGCCCGACCGGGCCGTCGAGGGACGACCGGAGAGCACCGATGAACGAGACCCCGAACCCCGCAGCCGCCGACCACGACGAGGACGGCACCCCCGCCGCGCAGCAGCAGGCTCCCGGGATGCACTGGGAGGCGCCGCACGCCGACCCGGCCTCCCTGCGCCCGGCGTATGCGTTCGACGGCTCGGGTCCCTACCTCTACGGTCCGGACGGCTCCGGCCCCTACGCCTACACGCCGGACGGCCGCGGCCCGTACCTGATCGGCAGCCCCGCCCTCGCCGGCGCGAACCACGCCTGGGCGTACTCGGCGGCGACCGCGAACCACTCCGGTACGACGAAGCGCCCGCGTCGGCTGGGACTGATGATCGGCTCCGGCATCGCTGCACTCGCCATCGTCGGTGCGGCCGGTGGCACCGCCCTCGGCCTGTCGTCGCAGGGGACGACCACGACGTCGAGCCAGTCGCAGGGCACCACCACATTGCCCGACACCGGATCCGGCACCGACGGGACCGGCGGCACCGGCAGCAGCGACGGCACGAACGGCTTCACGGTGCCCGGCGACGGCAGCGGCAGCGGCAGCGGCAGCGGCAGCGGCACCAGCGGCGACGGCAGCACCGGCACGAGCACCCAGTCCCCCGCCACCGCGGCGACGGCCGCCGACAAGAAGGGCGTCGTGACCATCAACACCGTCCTGAACTACGACGAGTCGTCACAGGCGGCCGGCACCGGCATGGTCCTGACCTCCGACGGCACGATCCTGACGAACAACCACGTGATCCAGGGCGCGACGAGCATCACCGTCACCGACGAGACCACCGGCAAGGAGTACAAGGCCGACGTGGTCGGGGCCGACGCCACGAACGACGTCGCCGTCCTGAAGCTCGAGAACGCCTCGGGGCTGTCCACGGTCACGCTCGACGACGACGGCGAGCCGAGCACCGGTGACACCGTCAAGGACGTCGGCAACGCGGAGGGCACCGGCAACCTCGTCGCCGCCGAGGGCACCGTCACCGCGACCGACCAGGACATCCAGGTGCAGAGCGAGTCCGGCACCGGCACCGAGTCCCTGACCGGCCTGATCGAGATCTCGGCGGACATCGTCTCCGGTGACTCCGGCGGCCCGGTGCTCGACAGTGAGGGCGAGGTCGTCGGCATGGCCACGGCAGCGTCCTCCGGCACCGCCGACGTCACCGGCTACGCCATCCCGATCACCACCGCGAAGACGATCGCCGAGAAGATCCTCGCCGGGGAGTCCTCGAGCACGATCACCATCGGGCTGCCCGCGTTCCTCGGGGTCGAGGTCAGCAACACCTCCGGCACCACGGGCGGCGTCGCCGTCGCCGGCACGGTCGAGGGCTCCGGCGCCGCGAGCGCCGGCCTGACCGCCGGGGACACGATCACGAGCATCGACGGCACCGCGGTCACGAGCTCGGATCAGCTGACCAAGGCCGTCCAGTCGCACTCTGTGGGCGACAAGGTGAGCGTCCGGTACACCGACAGCACCGGCGCCGCGAAGACGGTCACGATCACCCTGACCGCCGGCCCCGCCGCGTAGCGGGAGAACCCGGGCGCGCTCAGCCCAGCAGCGCCCGCACCACCGACCGGTAGACGTTGGCCGGGGAGTCCGTCCGGAAGGCGGTCTCCCCGGCCTTCGTCGCGCCCACGCGCGCGAACCCGTGCCCCTCGGCCCGCACGATCGTGATCGGCTTCGGCTTGCCGGGTCGACGCAGGTACGAGATGGTCCACGGCGCGGCCCAGAACCGCGCGAGGCGCGGGTCCGCCTCGGCGAGGGCCTCCGGCAGGTCCGGTGCGTCCGAACCGCCGGCCAGCTTGCGGCCGAGCAGGTGCCATGGGAGCGACCCCGTGCGGAACGGGAAGGTCCACGTCGGACCGATGCCGAGCCTCCCGGCCAGCAGCGCGACGGCCCGGTCGGGCGTGACGGACGCGACCACGGCACCCGCCGCGTCGGTCCCGTCGACGACGGTCTGCGACCAGGCCTGGAGGCGCGACTCGCCCCCGTCGGGCAGGTGCTGTTCCAGCGTGACCGGCTGGGCATCGCCCTGCCAGGGTTCGAGGAGGGTCTGGGTCGACTCCGGCAGCGTGCCGAGTCGGCCGACGAGGCCCGCCTCGATGAGTTCGCGGCCCGCCGCGGTGCGGAGGAGCGTGGGGTTCCACCGGCGTCCGGCGAGGCTCTGCAGGGTGCCGATCGCGTCCGTGCTGAGGCGGGGGCCGTCGAGCGACGGTGCCGGGGCGGGGGCCGGCAGGGGTTCGAGGTCACGCTCGGGGCGGACCGGGACCGTCTCGGTGGCGCGGACGCTCTCGAGGACGGCGAGCACGAGGTCGTCGGTCTCGAGCAGCCGGGCGAGCGGGCGTTCGATCGTCAGGTCGAGGCGGTGCCGACCGGTGACGAAGAGCAGGTGGGTGCCGGCGACGTCGCCGTGCTCGTCGGGCCGGACGTACTCGACCAGCCGGGCCGGCGCGCCGGCGGTGGTCCACGGGTCGCAGCCGACGAGCAGCAGGCCCTCGACGGAGCCGGGCAGCCGTTCGAGCAGACCGGTGTTCTCGTCGCCGATCGCGCGGTCGCTGGGGCGGGATCGGACGGTGAGGACGACGTCGTCGCCGGTGACGCGCAGGTCCGCCTGGGCTGAGTCCTCGCGGCGCCAGGAGTCCGGGCGGCGGAGGGTGAGGCGGGCGGTGCGGTCCTCGGTGCCGAGCGGGACGGGGACTGCCATGGGATGAGCGTATGTCGGGAGCGGGGCGCGGGGGCCTGCGGCTCGCCGGGG
>NZ_QKTC01000015.1:0-131876 GCF_003234435.1 Curtobacterium sp. MCLR17_044
GCCGTGGCGGCTGCGGGGGCAGGGCGGGCATGCCGGTCCGCGAAAGCGACAGTTTCCAGGCTTGCCGCGGCGTGCGATCCGCGAAAGCGACAGATTCCCGCGAATGGTTGGCGGCAGACTGTCGCTTTCGGGGGTGTGTCCCGCAGGCGGACGGGAGGCCCGTGGCGGGCTGGCAGCGCGCCTCCCGTCCGGGTTGTGGTCGCGAAAGCGACAGATGTGCGGCCGGCTACGCCGTCCTGTCCGCGTCAGCGACAGTTCTCCGCGGAAGGTTGGCGGCACAGTGTCGCTTTCGCGAACCGGCGGAGCGCGATAACCCGCGCCGCGCCGCGTCAGTGCGCCGGCGGCGCCGCCGTGCTCGCGCGCTCGACGAGCCGCACCGGCACCAGGTCGGCCGCGACGCTGACCCGCTCGCCGTCGATCTGGGCGAGCAGGTTCGCGACCGCTCGGCGGCCGACCTCGTCGAAGGACTGGTGCACGGTGGTGAGCGGCGGCCAGAACGAGTCGGACTCGGGGGAGTCGTCGAACCCCACCACGCTCAGCGACGACGGCACCGGGCGTCCGGACTCGTGTGCGGCGCGCAGGACACCGAGGGCGGTCTGGTCGTTCGCGGCGAACACCGCGGTGATCTCCGGGCGTGCGGCGATCTCGAGCCCGGCCTCGTAGCCGTGCTCGGTCGTCCAGCCGCCGCGGAACACCGGGGGGACCGGTCGACCGGCGCGTTCCAGGGTGTCCTGCCACGCGGCGAGGCGACGGGCTGCCGAGTACGACGACTCCGGACCGGCGACGTGCCAGACGGTCTCGTGCCCCAGGTCGAGCAGGTGCTGCGTGGCCTGCCGGGCACCGTCGGCCTGGTCGGTGTCGATCGCGGGGTGGTCGGTGCTGCCCGTGGAGTCGATGATGACCATGGGCACGCCGTCGGGCAGCACGACCTCGGCGGTGTCGATGATGTGCGACTCGATGATGATCACGACGCCGTCGACGGCCTGTTCGTGCAGGCGCGAGAACGCGGAACGGACGCCCGCTTCGGTGCGCGAGGCCATGGGCAGCAGGGTGATCGTGAAGTCGGCGACCCCGGCGGCGTCGGCGATCGCCTCGAGCGTGCGCATGTTGCCGAAGGACGCGAGCGTGAACATGATCACACCGATGGTGCGGAAGCGGCCGGAGCGCAGGGCACGGGCGGCACGGTTGGGCCGGTAGCCGAGGGACTCCATCGCGCGCTGGACGCGGTCGCGGGTCTCCGGGCTGACGTTGTCGAAGCCCCGGGCGACGCGCGAGACCGTCTGCATCGACACCCCGGCGGCGTCGGCCACGGCGGCCATCGAGGGGGCGCGGCGGGTGCCGGCGGGGGACTCCATCGTCACGCTGGCGCTCCTTCCGGATCGAGGGGCCGAGCGGTCGGCCTCCCCGGACGCTAGCGCATGTTGACGTTGCCATGCTATCGTCGCGTCGTTCGATGTTGACGTCAACATCGGTGACCGCCCGGACACCCTGATCCGGCCCGGGCCGAGCCGCCGACATCGACCACCCGAACGCAGCAGACGAAGGAGTCACATGAGCACGCTCGCAGCGCGCCCCGGTGAGGCAGCACCGCGCCCCACCGCCGAGCGCCCGGCCGGCCGCCGCCCCAAGCCGCGGGGACGGCTCACCGGATGGCTGTTCGTCGGCCCGTTCGTCGTCGTCCTGGTCCTGATGCTCATCGTGCCGATCGGCTACGCGCTCTGGCTCAGCCTGTTCCGCGACCAGCTCATCGGCGGCAACCAGTTCGTCTGGTTCGCCAACTACGTGCAGCTCTTCCAGGACGCCAAGTTCTGGTCCGGGTTCGGCCGGGTCGCGATCTTCCTGGTCGTCCAGGTGCCGATCATGCTCGGCCTCGCGCTCGTCGCCGCCCTGGCTCTGGACAGCGCCCGACTGTGGGGGACGAGCTTCTTCCGCATCGCGGTGTTCCTGCCCTACGCCGTCCCCGGTGTCGTCGCCGCCCTGATCTGGGGCTTCATCTACGGCAACCAGTTCGGTCTGACGGGCGCCGCGAACGACGCGCTCGGCATCGACCTGCTGCAGCCGTTCAGCCCGAGCTGGGTCCTGACGTCGATCGGCAACGTGGTCACGTGGGAGTTCCTCGGCTACAACATGCTGATCTTCTACGCCGCACTCCGCACCGTCCCCGGTGAGCTGTACGAGGCGGCCGAGCTCGACGGTGCCGGCCCGATGCGCACGGTCTTCTCGATCAAGCTCCCGGCGCTCCGCGGCCCGATGGTCATCGCCACGATCTTCTCGATCATCGGCAGCTTCCAGCTCTTCAACGAGCCGAACCTGCTCAAGACGCTCGCCCCGAACGTCATCGGCAGCGCCTTCACCCCGAACATGTACGCCTACTCGCTGTCCTTCAGCGGTCAGCAGTTCAACTACTCCGCCACGGTCGCGATCGTGATGGGCGTGATCACCGCGGTGATCGCCTACGTCGTCCAGGTCCGCGGCACCCGCGAGGAGAACCGATGAGCACCATCCAGCACCCCGCCGGGCCCGCAGCGGCCACGGTGACCGAGGCGACCACGACGCAACGTGCGCCGCGCACCCGCTCGATCCGCGCCTCCAGGCAGCTCCGCACTGCGGAAGGCGGACGCAAGCCGAAGCGTTCCGGCCTGCTGACCGCGGTCATGGTCGTCTTCGTCGTGTACTCGTTCGCGCCGCTGTTCTACCTGCTCGTGAACAGCACGAAGACGCAGGCGTCGCTGCTCTCCACGTTCGGTCTGTGGTTCGGCGGGGACTTCAACCTCTGGCAGAACATCGTCGACACGCTGACCTACAACGACGGCATCTTCCTGCAGTGGTTCGGCAACACGCTGCTCTACGTCGTCGTCGGTGCCGGCGGGGCCACCCTGCTCGCCACCGTCGCGGGCTACGGCATGGCGAAGTTCCAGTTCCCCGGTCGCCGCGCGGTCTTCGCCGTCGTCCTCGGTGCCATCGCGGTCCCCGGCACGGCCCTGGCGGTCCCGACGTTCCTGCTGTTCTCGCAGGTCGGCCTGACCAACACCCCGTGGGCGATCATCCTGCCCTCGCTGATCAGCCCGTTCGGCATGTACCTGATCTGGACCTACGCGGTCGACGCGATCCCGGCCGAACTGCTCGAGGCCGCCCGCATGGACGGCGCCGGTGAGTTCCGGATCTTCTTCACCATCGCGCTCCGCCTGCTCGCGCCCGGTGTCGTCACCGTCCTGCTGTTCGCGGTCGTCGCCACCTGGAACAACTACTTCCTGCCGCTCATCATGCTGAGCGACCCGAAGTGGTACCCGCTGACGGTCGGCCTGAACCAGTGGAACGCGCAGGCCACCGGGTCCGGCGCGCAGCCGATCTACAACCTCGTCGTCACGGGATCGCTCCTCACGATCATCCCGATCGTGGTCGCGTTCCTCTTCCTCCAGCGCTTCTGGCAGTCCGGCCTCGCGGCCGGGTCGGTCAAGGCCTGACCCCGCGGACACCAGGCGCACGGCGACCCCGCCGCGACGCCCGGTCCGGCACACAGCAGCACCACCCCCTCCACGAAGAAGTGAAAGGCACTCCCATGAACAAGCGTCTCCGGCGCGGGCTCAGCGCCCTCGCCATCGGCGTCACCGCCGCGATCGCCCTCGCCGCGTGCGCCTCAGGCGGCTCCGGCTCCGGCGGATCGGCCGACGACATCGACAAGGCCCTGCAGGACGGTGGCACCCTGACCTACTGGTCGTGGACCCCGTCGGCGAAGGCCCAGGTCGCCGCGTTCGAGAAGCAGTACCCCAAGGTGAAGGTCAAGCTCGTCAACGCCGGCACCGGTGCCGACCAGTACACGAAGCTGCAGAACACGATCAAGGCCGGCTCGGGCGCCCCCGACGTCGCCCAGGTCGAGTACTACGCCCTGCCGCAGTTCGCCCTGTCCGAGTCGCTGCTCGACCTGTCGAGCTACGGCTTCGACTCGCTCGAGAAGGACTTCGCGAAGAGCACCTGGAGCTCGGTGTCGATCGACGGCAAGGTCTACGGCCTGCCGCAGGACTCCGGCCCCATGGCGCTGTTCTACAACAAGAAGGTCTTCGACAAGCACGACATCGCCGTGCCGAAGACGTGGGACGAGTACGTCACCGCGGCCAAGAAGCTGCACGAGGCGGACCCGAAGGCCTACATCGCGGCGGACTCCGGCGACGCCGGCTTCACCACGAGCATGATCGCCCAGGCCGGTGGCACCCCCTTCACCACCGACGGTGACAAGGTGACCATCAACCTGCAGGACGAGGGCACCAAGAAGTGGACGAGCACCTGGAACGAGCTCGTCGAGCAGGGCCTGCTGTCGAAGACGGTCGGCTGGACCGACGACTGGTACAAGCAGCTCGGCAACGGTGAGATCGCCACGATGATCACCGGCGCCTGGATGCCCGGCAACCTGGAGTCCGGCGTCGCCCAGGCCTCGGGTGACTGGCGCGTCGCCCCGATGCCGACCTACGACGGCGGCACCGCCCAGACCGCGAACAACGGCGGCAGCGCCCAGGTCGTCATGAAGCAGTCGAAGAACCCGGCCCTCGCCGCGGGCTTCCTCAAGTGGCTGAACTCCTCGAAGGAGTCCACGAAGGTCTTCATGGAGTCCGGCGGCTTCCCGTCGACCACCGCTGACCTCGACTCGTCGGCGTTCCTCGACGAGAAGCCGGAGTACTTCGGCGGTCAGCAGATCAACAAGGTGCTCGTCGACGCGTCGAAGTCCTCGGACAACGACTTCACCTACCTGCCCTACCAGGTGTACGCGAACAGCGTCTACGCCGACACCGTCGGTCAGGCGTACGAGAACGGCACCTCGCTCGACGCCGGCCTCGAGGCCTGGCAGAAGGCCCTCGCCAAGTACGGCAAGGACCAGGGCTTCACGGTCTCGTCGAAGTAGTTCGACAGCATCCCCGCGGGGCCGTGCGGACACGTCCGCACGGCCCCGCTCCACGCCCGGCCCGGCCGGCAACGAAAGAAAGACACCATGCGCTTCGCCATCGGCGACACCGACTTCCTGCTCGACGGCGAGCCGCACCGGGTCCTCTCCGGCGCGATCCACTACTTCCGCGTCCACCCCGACCTGTGGGCCGACCGGATCCGCAAGGCGAAGCTGATGGGCCTCAACACCATCGAGACCTACGTCGCCTGGAACGCGCACGCGCCGTCGCCCGGGGTGTTCGACCTGTCGGGTGGCCTGGACCTCGGCCGCTTCCTCGACCTCGTCGCCGCCGAGGGCATGCACGCCATCGTCCGCCCCGGCCCCTACATCTGTGCCGAGTGGACGAACGGCGGTCTGCCGTACTGGTTGTTCGCGGACGGCTCCGTGGGCGTCCGGCGCAACGAGCCCGGGTTCCTCGCAGCGGTCGAGACGTACCTGCAGCACCTGGCCCCCGTGCTGGTCCCGCGGCAGATCGACCAGGGCGGGCCCATCGTCCTGGTGCAGGTCGAGAACGAGTACGGCGCCTACGGGTCCGACCCCGAATACCTGCGCGCACTCGAGCAGATGCACCGCGACATCGGGCTGACCGTCCCCTTCACGAGCGTCGACCAGCCGATGGGCACGATGCTCGAGGACGGCTCCCTGCCCTCGCTGCACAAGACCGGTTCGTTCGGCTCACGGTCCGCCGCCCGCCTCGAGCGCCTGCGGCAGGCACAGCCCACCGGGCCCCTGATGTGCTCGGAGTTCTGGGACGGCTGGTTCGACAGCTGGGGCGAGCACCACCACACCACGCCGGCGTCCGCCAGCGCGGAGGACCTCGACGTCCTGCTCGCGGCCGGCGGCTCGGTGAACATCTACATGTTCCACGGCGGCACGAACTTCGGCTTCACGAACGGCGCGAACGACAAGGGCGTCTACCGCCCGATCGCGACGTCGTACGACTACGACGCCCCGCTCGACGAGGCCGGCCGACCGACGGAGAAGTTCCACGCCTTCCGTGCGGTGATCGCGCGCTACGCGCCCGTCCCGCCGCTGCCCGCGACGATGGAGCCGGGTGGATCGGGTCGCCTCGGTCCCGTGGACGCGTCCGGCGACGGCCTGGAGGCCCGGATCACCCCCGCCACGGACCTCGCCGTCCGTCTGGACCGCGTCGCGTCGCTCCGTTCCCTGCTGCCCACGCTCACGGCGTGGTCCGCGCACGACGAGCCGCCGACCTTCGACGCCCTCGGAGCCGCGAGCGGCTTCGTCGCCTACCGCGCAGAGGTCGACCTGCCCGCCGGAGGGGTGCTGACCGTCGGCACCGAGGTGCGTGACCGAGCGATCGTGTCCGCCGACGGTGTCGTGGTCGGGGTCCTGGAGCGCGAGCACCACGACCGCGCCATCACCCTGCCGCCGGTGACCGGCACGCTCGAGCTCCTCGTCGAGGACCAGGGCCGCGTCGACTACGGCGTCCGCATCGGCGAGCCGAAGGGCCTGATCGGGGGCGTCTCGATCAACGGCGTCCCGGTGGCCCGGTGGACGGCGTCGCCGCTCGCCCTCAACCCCATCGCGCCGGCAGCCGTGACCGCGCTGTCCGAGGTCGCTCCGACCGGCGGCGACGTGCTCGCCGGGCCGACGTTCGCAGCTGGCTCGTTCGACCTCGACACCGTGGACGACCGGTACCTGTCGCTCGACGGGTTCCGGAAGGGTGTCGCCTGGGTCAACGGGTTCTGCCTCGGTCGGTACTGGTCGCGAGGCCCGCAGCAGACCCTGGCGATCCCGGGGCCGGTGCTCCGCCGCGGTCGCAACGAGCTCGTCGTGCTCGAACTGCACGCCGCCGCGTCCCGCACCGCGTGCCTGCTCGTCGAGCCGGACCTGGGTCACACCGAGGCCTAGTCACGCCGCCTGGTCGATTCGGGCGTACCTGGTCGAATCGGGCGTCCCTGTTCGAATCGGGCGTACCTGGTCGGAAGGTTCGACCAGGGACGCCCGATTCTGCTTTCCATCGCGGGCGTCATGGGAAGGATCAGTCGCGGTCGAGGGCGTCCAGGGCGGCGAGGGCCTGCTCGGCATCGGCGATCCGGTCGGCCTCGGGGCGCGTCCACCACTCGGGGCCGCGTTCGCCCAGCCCGTGCTTGGCCAGGCCGTTCCGGTGCCGCGCCGCCGCCAGGGCCTCGTCATCGCCCGCGCGCTTCGCGGTCTTCACAGCGTTGCGCCCGCGCCCCAGGTGGGAGCGGAGCGCGGCGGCGAGTTCCTCGGGCAGGGCGGGGTCGGTGCGGCGCCAGCGTCGGCCGTCCACGACGAAGAAGTGGTCGTCGGGTTCAGCGGTCATGGTCCGAGTCTGCACCGTCGGTGGTGCCGGGTAGACAGGAGCCGATGAGCCACGAACGCGTCCGCCCGATGCTCGACGTCCGACGCATCTACGCCGAGCCGGCCGCCCTCGAACTCCAGCGCGGGCAGGAGATCGTCGGGCGCTGGCCGGACGCCGAGATCGTCCCGGTCGAGTCGCACTGGAACATCCCCGAGGTGCACGGCGACGAACGGAACGTCCAGCGCTGGGTGCGGATCAAGACCGAGGCGCTCGTGCTCGGCGTGAAGAAGTCGTTGGTGACCCGGCCGAACGGTCGCTCCGCCGACTTCATCGCACCGTCCACCGCGAACGGCTGCGCGATGGCGTGCGCCTACTGCTACGTGCCGCGGCGCAAGGGCTACAGCAACCCCGTGACGGTGTTCGCGAACATCGACCAGATCACCAAGCACGTGGCGCGGAACATCGCCAAGCAGGGGCCGAAGACCGAACCGAACCAGTGCGACCCGGAAGCCTGGGTCTACGACATCGGCGAGAACAGCGACTGCTCGGTCGACGCGATGATCAGCGACAACGTCCGCGACCTCTGCGACCTGTTCCGGATGACCCCGACGGCCAAGGCCTCGTTCGCCACGAAGTACGTCAACCGCGACCTGCTCGACTGGGACCCGATGGGTCGGACCCGGATCCGTTTCTCGCTGATGCCGCACGAGACCGCGAAGGTCACCGACATCCGTACGAGCCCGATCGCCGAGCGCATCGCCGCGGTGAACGACTTCGTCGACGCCGGCTACGAGGTCCACCTGAACTTCTCGCCGGTCATCCTCACGCCGACGTGGGAGTCGGACTGGGCCGAGCTGCTCCGGCAGGTCGACGACGTGCTGTCCCCGGGCGCCAAGGCGCAGCTCGCGGCCGAGGTGATCTTCCTGACCCACAACCAGCCCCTGCACGAGGTCAACCTCGGGTGGCACCCCAAGGCCGAGGACCTGCTGTGGCGTCCGGACCTGCAGGAGCAGAAGGTGTCCCAGAACGGTGCCGTGAACGTGCGCTACCGGTCCGGCATGAAGGGGCAGCTCGTCGAGCGCTTCCGCGAACTCGTGGCCGAGCACCTGCCGTCCTGCCGGATCCGGTACGCCTTCTGACCGGCCCCCGACGGATCAGGGGATGAGGCGGTCGGCCCGGTACCGGGCGAACAGGTCCGCGAAGGCCTGCTCGGTCCGGCGGAACGCCGTGAACCCGGCGTCGCGGCTCTTCCCCATGTCGGTGACGACCTCCATCGCACGACCGAGGTCGGCGTCGGTGTGCCACCACGAGGCGAGCCGGGTGATGTCGGCCTCGGCGAGACCGTGGCGCTCGGCGATGCCGGCCCACTCGGACTCGTACGGCGCCATCTGCTCCTCGAGCGGTCGCGGAGCGTCCTCGTAGCCCACGACGCGCGCGGGGTCGACACCGAGGTGCGCGGCCAGGCGCGGCCACATCCAGCGCCACCGGAAGACGTCACCGTTGACGATGTTGAACGGCTCGTCCGCACCCTCGGGTGACGTCGAGGCCCACACCATCTGCTCGGCGAGGATGCCGGCGTCGGTCATGTCGGTCAGGCCGTTCCACTGGGCCTCGCTGCCCGGGAACACGAAGTCCAGGTCGAGTTCCTTCGCCAGCGTGGCCTGCACGGCGAGTGTGAGGCCCATGTTCATGGCGTTGCCGACCGCGTGCCCGATCACGGTGTGCGAGCGGTGCACGGACCAGGTGAACCCCTGGCGCTCGGCTGCGGTGAAGAGCTCGTCCTCTTGCGCGTAGTAGAAGTTCGGGGTGTCGAGGCGCGGCTCCTCCTCGTGAAAGGGGGTGTCGGGCATCTCGCCGGCGGCGTACGCCTCGAACGGGCCGAGGTAGTGCTTCAGGCCGGTGACGAGGGCGACGTGCTCGAGCGGAGCGTGCGACAGTGCGGCGAGCAGGTCGCGGACCATGCCGCCGTTCACGCGGATGTTCTCCGCCTCGGTGTCCTGCCGCTGCCAGGCGGTGAAGAAGACGTGGGTCGGGTGCTCGTCGGCGAGTGCGGCCGTCAGGCTCTCCGGGTCGCGCAGGTCGGCCGCGACGGTCCGGACGCCCTGTTCGGCGAGCGGTCGGCGGGAGAGTGCCGTCACGTCCCAGCCGAGGTCGAGCAGGTGGCGCACCAGGGCGGAACCGGTGATGCCACTGGCTCCGACGACCAGGGCTTCGCGGCGGGCAGGGGTCGGTTCGGTCGATCCGGTTGCAGTCATCCCTCGATGCAACCCACGTTGGGCGACACGTGTTCCCTCACCGCGTCCCGGCGACTGGCCTGTGTACACAAAGACGCACCACTTGTACCGTTGAGCGGTACACTCCTCGCGGAGGAACCAACATGCAACTCGTGCAACCACTCGCCACGCTGCTGGGAGCCACACAGGCCGACGCGCTCCGCGTCCTCGCCCGGACCGATTCCGGCATGACCGGACGACAGGTTGCGCGGGTCGCGGGCGCTCCGCAGCACACCGGCATCAAACGAGCGCTCGACAAGCTCGAGGCGGCAGGGCTCGTGCAGGTCGAGCGCGGTCTGCAGCACTCTGCTTACCGGGTCAACCGGGAACACCTGCTCTGGCCGGCGGTGGAACTCGGACTCGAAGCCAGCGACGAACTCGAACGCCGGATCGGCGCGTACGTCGCGTCGGCGCAGGCCGGGGTCCTCTCGGTCTCGATCTTCGGTTCAGTTGCCCGAGGCACCGCGACGCCGACGTCCGACCTGGACCTCCTCGTCGTCTTCGAGGAGACCGTCGACACGGACGTCGTCGTCCGCCTCGGTGACCTCGTCCGGCGGTGGACCGGCAACGAGTGCCAGGTCTTCGACGTGACCCGCGCTGATCTCCGTCGGTTCGTGGCCGAGGGAGACGCGCTCGTCGGGTCGTGGCGAGAAGAAGCCCGAACAGTCTTCGGCGAGGAGATCAGGACGTACATCTGATGGGTTCCCGCGTGCGCGCCGTCGACAGGGCCGCAGTCGCGATGCGCCGAGACGAAGCGGAGTCCTACCTCGAGGTCGCGCTCCTCTACGTCGAGTCGACGAGTCACGCGGACTGGAAGGCCGCCGGTGCGAACGCTGTGCTCGGCGGGATCGCGGCGTCGGACGCGATCTGCGGTGCGATCCTCGGCCACCACCATCTCGGCGACGACCACGCCGCCGCTCGACGGCTGCTCGACACGGCCTGCGCACCGGACACCCGACCCGGCCTGCACTTCAAGCGCCTGACCGATGAGAAGACGAACTTCCAGTACTCGACGTCACGTGTGACCCAGGAGAAGACACGGGCGCTGGTGACCGCGCTCGAACGGCTCATCCGAACGGTTCACGAGCACACCTGAAACAGGCCCGCCGCGACCCGGATCACCGCGGACGGCGGATGCGGATCGGGCCCTTGGCGGTCGACGGGTCGACGACGGACCCGCCCTGGGTGATCTCGACCTCGCCGCGCGCGACCATGCGCCGGGCGGCTCGACGTGCGGGCTCCATCAGCGGTCGCCAGTCGTCCGGGTCGAGTGAGCGTGCGACCTCGGACGGGCAGATGCTCGAGGTCCGCGCCCGTGCCGCGAGCAGTTCGTCGATGCGCTGCTCGAGGGCCCGGTCGGTGTCGTCGAGACCGCGTCGGCGGCAGGCTGCCGAACACCACTTCGCCTCCGGTGCCGCCGAGGACGGCATCCGTCGCCCGCACGAGGCGCAGGTCCGTTCGGCGTGTGCCGACTCCGATGCCGACGCGTCGGCTTCCGTCCTGATCGCCCGTCCCATGGCCCCATCCTCGTCCTGCTCGGCAGGGCGGCACACAGCGACCACGCACACGGTCCAGGTGCGCCTGGCAGCATCGGAGCGGTGAACCCCGACACCGCCCCCGCCCGTCCGTCCGAGCCGGCCTGGGTCCAGCACGTGATGTGGTGGCACGTCTACCCGCTCGGCTTCGTCGGCGCCGAGGTCCGCCCTGCGTCACCGGTGGGGGAGCGTCCGCTCGAACACCGCCTCGACCGCTTGACCGGGTGGCTCGACCACGTCGTCGACCTCGGTCTGAACGGCCTGCTGCTCGGCCCGGTGTTCGCGAGCTCCACCCACGGGTACGACACGGTCGACCACTTCCGCGTCGACCCGCGCCTGGGCGACGACTCCGACTTCGACGCCCTGGTCGCCGCAGCGCACGAGCGGGGCGTGCGGGTGCTGCTGGACGGGGTGTTCAACCACGTCGGCCGTGAGCACCCGGCGTTCCGTGCGTTGTCGGACCAGGGCCCGGAGGCGCCCACCGCCGACCTGTTCGCCATCGACTGGTCCGGGTGGCAGCCGGGGCAGCCCGTGCCCGTCGGACTGTTCGAGGGCCACGACATCCTCGTCGCGCTCGACCACGACAGCCGCGCTACGGAGGACCTCGTGGTGCAGGTCATGACGCACTGGCTGGACCGCGGGGTGGACGGCTGGCGACTCGACGCGGCGTACGCGGTGCCGCCGGCGTTCTGGGCGCGGGTGCTGCCGCGGGTGCGGGAGCGGTTCCCGGACGCCTGGTTCAGCGGCGAGGTGATCCACGGCGACGCGGCGGCGATCGCACGCGACTCGACGATGGACTCGTTGACCCAGTACGAGCTGTGGCAGGGGATCTGGCACGGCATCGCGGACCGCAACGGCCACGAGCTCGCGCACGCGATCGAGCGGCACGACGCGCTGCTGGCCACCTTCGCCCCGACGACGTTCGTCGGCAACCACGACGTCACCCGGATCGCGAGTGCGGTGGGGGAGCGGTTCGCCGGGCATGCCGCCGCGGTGCTGTTCACGGTGGCGGGGACCCCGGTGGTCTACGCGGGCGACGAGTACGGCTGGACCGGGGTGAAGGAGGAACGCGAGGGCGGCGACGACGCGGTCCGCCCGGAGTTCCCGGCCGAGGTGCCGGAGCCGACGGACCTGACCCACGCGTACGAGGCGCTCATCGCCCTGCGCCGTCGGAACCCGTGGCTGCACCGCGCGCACACCGACGTCGTGCACCTGACCAACACCGCCGTGGTGCTGCGGACCGCGACGGCGGACGCCGCCGTGGTGACCGCCCTGAACCTGTCGGACGACCCCGTCGAGGTGCCCGTGGCCGACGCGACGCAGGTCGAGGCGGGCGGGGCCGATCTCGGGGACGGGACCCTGCGCCTCCCGGCCGGGGGTTGGGCCGTCCTGTCGCGATCGTGAGCAGAAACGGTCGGGTCCCCATCGAGGACCCGACCGTTTCTGCTCACCAAGCGAACGCGCGAACACGCGAACACGCGCACGCGCGAACGCGCACGCGCGCGAACGCTACTTGCGCGCGGACGCCGCCCGGCGCTTGTTGAACACGTCGAACGCGACGGCGGCGAGCAGCACCAGACCCTTGATCAGGGACTGGAACTCGGTGCCGACCCCGAGGATCGACATGCCGTTGTTCAGCAGGCCGATGATCAGACCACCGACGATGGCTCCCGGCACGGTGCCGATGCCACCGGTGACGGCAGCGCCACCGATGAACACGGCGGCGATGGCGTCGAGCTCGAAGCCGTTGCCCGCGCCCGGTGCCGCCAGGTTGAGCTGGCCGGTGAAGACCACGCCCGCCAGGGCCGAGATGACACCCATGTTGACGAAGAGCAGGAACGTGACGCGCTTCGTCTTCACACCCGACAGCTGCGCGGCCAGGGCGTTGCCACCGATCGCGTAGATGTGGCGGCCGAACACCGCGCTCCGCATGACGACCGAGTAGATCACCACGAGGGCGCCGAGCACGACGAGCACGATCGGGGTGCCGTTGTAGCTGGCGAGCAGGAGCGCCACGTAGATCACGAGCACGGCGCCGAAGGCCGTCTTCACGATGAACCAGGCGAACGGCTCGCTCTCGAGCTGGTACTTGCGACGCGTGATGCGACCGCGGAACGCGGCGATCACCATGACGGCCGCGGCTGCGAAGCCGAGGATCATCGTGAGCGGCTCGTACCCGGTGGTGCCGAAGGACGGCAGGAAGCCGGAGCCGAGCGAGCGGAAGCCGGCGGGGAACGGCGAGATCTGCTGGTTCTGCAGCACGATCTGGGCCGCGCCGCGGAACGCGAGCATGCCCGCCAGCGTCACGATGAACGCCGGGATCCCGAAGTACGCGATCCAGAAGCCCTGCCAGGCGCCGACGAGTGCACCGACCACCAGGCAGAGCACGACCGCGATCGGCCACGGGATGTTCCACTGCGTGATCATCACGCCGGCCATCGCACCGGTGAAGGCGACCACCGACCCGACCGACAGGTCGATGTGGCCGGCGATGATGACCATGACCATGCCGATGGCCAGGATGAGGATGTAGCTGTTCTGGACGATCAGGTTCGAGACGTTGATCGGGGCCAGCGTGATGCCGTTCGTGGTCACCTGGAAGAAGATGACGATGACGATCAGCGCGATGAACAGGCCGATCTGTCGGAGCTGCCCGGTGAGGTAGCCGACGGCGGACTTAAGCGCGTTCATTGACAGGGGTCTCCCGTTCCTGGGTCATGTACTGCATGAGGACCTCGGGCGTCGCCTCGGCGCGCGGGACGTCGGCCGTGATGGTGCCCTCGGAGAGGGTGTAGATGCGGTCGCAGATGCCGAGCAGTTCGGGGAGCTCGGAGGAGATCACGATGACCGCCTTCCCCTGGTCGGCGAGCTGGTTGATGATCGTGTAGATCTCGTACTTCGCGCCGACGTCGATGCCACGGGTCGGCTCGTCGAGGATGAGCACGTCGGGGTCGGCGTACATCCACTTCGACAGGACGACCTTCTGCTGGTTCCCGCCGGAGAGCTTCCCCGTCACGACGTCGACGTTCGGCGCCTTGATGTTGAGGCTCTTGAGGAACTGGGTCGCGACGGTTGTCTCCTCCGAGGAGTTCACGAACCCCCAGTTGGCGAGCTTGCCGAGGGCCGACCCGGAGATGTTCCGCTTGATGTCGTCGATCAGGTTCAGGCCGTAGCGCTTGCGGTCCTCGGTGACGTAGGCGATGCCGTTGTCGATCGCCTGCGAGACGGTGTGCGTCTTGATCGGGGTGCCGCGCTTGTAGACGGTGCCGCTGATGCCGGTGCCGTAGGACTGGCCGAAGACGCTCATCGCGAGCTCCGTGCGGCCGGCGCCCATCAACCCGGCGATGCCGACGACCTCGCCGGCGCGGACGTTGAGGTTGGCCTGGTGGATGATCTCGCGCGACGAGTCGAGCTGGTGGTGGACGGTCCAGTCCTCGATCCGCAGCAGTTCCTCGCCGATGACGGGGTTCTCGCGCTCGGGGTACCGGTTCGACAGGTCACGGCCGACCATCCCGCGGATGATCCGGTCCTCGGACACGTCGTCGGCCCGCATGTCGAGCGTCTCGATGGTCTTGCCGTCGCGGATGATCGTGACCTTGTCCGCGATCGCCTTGATCTCGTTGAGCTTGTGGCTGATGATGATCGCCGTCATGCCCTCGGCCTGCAGCGAGCGGATGAGCTCGAGCAGGTGCGCGGAGTCGTCGTCGTTCAGCGCTGCGGTGGGCTCGTCGAGGATGAGGAGCTTCACCTCCTTCGAGAGCGCCTTCGCGATCTCGACGAGCTGCTGCTTGCCGACACCGAGGTCGACGACCTTGGTGACGGGGTTGTCCTTCAGCCCGACGCGCTTGAGCAGCTCGGCGGCCGTCAGGTTCGTCTTGTTCCAGTCGATGAAGCCGCCCTTGGACTGCTCGTTGCCGAGGAAGATGTTCTCGGCGATCGACAGGAAGGGGCTGAGCGCCAGCTCCTGGTGGATGATGACGACGCCCGCAGCCTCGGAGTCGTTGATGTTCGCGAACCGCACGGGTTCGCCGTCGAGCAGGATCTCGCCGTCGAAGGAGCCGGCCGGGTAGACACCCGACAGCACCTTCATGAGCGTCGACTTGCCCGCGCCGTTCTCGCCGCAGATCGCGTGGACCTGGCCGCGCTCGACCTCGATCGAGACACCCTGCAGGGCCTTGACGCCGGGGAACGTCTTGGTGATGTCCCGCATCTCGAGGATGGTGTCCGCCATGTGGACGCCTTTCCGTCGTGCGCGCGTGCGCGCGCTGGTGGAGACGGACTGGAGGCGCGGTGCGGGCTGGCACCGCGCCTCCGGTCCGTGAGATGGGCCTGACTACTTCAGGTCGGCTTCGGTGTAGTACCCGGAGTCCACGAGGACTTCCTTGTAGTTGTCCTTCGTGACGACCGTCGGCTGGAACAGGAAGGTCGGGACGACCTTGACCTTGTTGTCGTAGCTCTTCGTGTCGTTGACCTCGGGGTCCTTGCCGGTGAGCAGGTCCTCGGCCATGGTGACGGACTGCTTGGCGAGCTTGCGCGTGTCCTTGTAGATCGTCGAGTACTGCTGGCCGGCGATGATCGACTTGACCGAGGCGGCCTCGGCGTCCTGGCCCGTGACCGTCGGGAGCGGGCGGTCACTCGTGCCGTACCCGGCGCTCTGGAGCGCCGAGATGATGCCGATCGAGATGCCGTCGTACGGCGAGAGCACGCCGTCGAGCGTGGTGCCGCCCGAGTAGGACTTCGCGATCAGGTTCTGCATGCGGGCCTTGGCCGTGGCCGGGTCCCACTGCTGCGTCGCGGCCTGGGACAGCTTGTCCTGGCCGGACTGGATCTTCAGCGTGCCGTCCTCGAGGTACGGCTTGAGCGTCTTCATGGCGCCGTTGAAGAAGAACCCGGCGTTGTTGTCGTCGAGCGAGCCGGCGAAGACCTCGATGTTGAAGGGGCCCTTCTCGCCGGTCTTCTTGCCGTCGGCGTCGAGCACGCCCAGGCCGGTGAGCAGGCTGTTCGCCTGGTCGACGCCGACCTTCTCGTTGTCGAAGGACACGTAGTAGTCGACGTTCTTGTTGCCCGTCAGCAGGCGGTCGTACGAGATCACCTTGATGCCGGCCTTGGCGGCGGCGTCGAGCTGGTCGGAGAGCGCGCCGCCGTCGATCGACGCGATGATCAGGACCTTCGCGCCCTTGGTGATCATGTTGCTGACCTGCTGGGCCTGCTGCTGGACCTTGTTGTCGCCGTACTCGAGGTCGACCTTGTAGCCGGCCTTCTCGAGGTCGCTCTTGACGGCGTTGCCGTCCTTGATCCACCGCTCGGAGACCTTGGTGGGCATGGCGACGCCGACGAGGGCGCCCTTGTTGTCGCCGCTGCCGCCACCATCGGTGGACGCACGGCCGCCGGCCGAGCAAGCGGCCAGCGAGATCGCGATGCCGACGGCTGCGACGCCCGCGATGATCCTGCGCTTCATCATCGAAGTACCTCTGTTCCTTCGCGTCGTCCTCGACGCGGTCGGGTGCCGGGGCTGCTGTGCCCCGTGGGATGCGCTCGTGTGAGCGCTCACATCTTGTGGGTTCCGTGACGGGGTGTCAACTCAACACCGCCGTTTCGTGATCTTGCCGCGGCGACCGGACCGAGCGGTACGGTTGGCGCGTGAGCACCACGACCGCCCCCGAGGGCAGGGGCGGCAAGCGCCGGAAGGCCCCGACGATCTTCGACGTCGCCGAACGCGCCGGCGTGTCCCACCAGACCGTCTCCCGCGTGATCAACGGCGATCCGACCGTCCGCGAGCAGTTCCGGACGCAGGTCACCGACGCCGTCACCGAGCTCGGGTACCGGCCCCGCGCCGCCGCCCGGGCGCTCGCCGGTGGGCGGAGCAAGGCGCTCGGCATCATCACGGCCGGCGACGCGCTGTACGGCCCGTCGAGCACCTCGATCGGCTTCGAACGGGCGGCCCGCTCCGCCGGGTACCACGTGCTGCTGTCGACACTGCCCGAGGAACCGCGGCCGTCCGACCTGTCCGGGGCGCTCACCACGCTGCTCGCGCAGGACGTCGCCGCGATCGTGCTCGTCGCCGCCGACAACCGGGTGCTCGACGCCCTCGCCTCGCTCACCGTGCCGGTCACCGTGCCCGTCGTGGTGTCGAACGCCGTGCAGCGCGACGCCGTCCGGACCCCGGTCGCGCCGAGCGTCGCCGCCGTCGCCATCGACCAGGCGGCCGGCACCTCGCTCGTCATGCAGCACCTGTTCGACCGCGGACACCGTCGGATCGTGCACATCGCCGGGCCGCACGTGTCGCAGGAGTCCGAGGTGCGCCGGGCCACCTACGTGCGGATCATGCAGGACGCCGGGCTCGAACCGGTCGTGCTCGAGGGCGACTGGACCCCGGCGAGCGGCTTCGCGGCCGCCCGGCACATCGACGTGGGGACGGTCGACGCCGTCTTCGCGGGCAACGACCAGATGGCGCTCGGGGTGCTGCACGCCTTCGCCGACGAGGGGCTGCGGGTCCCCGACGACATCGCGGTCGTGGGGTTCGACGACGTCCCCGAGGCCGCGCACTTCACGCCGCCGCTGACCACCGTGCGGCAGGACTTCCGGGCGATGGGAGAGCGGGTGCTCGACACCGTGCGGGCCCTGGTCGAGGGGGAGCCCCGCGACGAGACGCTGCTCGCGCCCGAGCTGGTGGTGCGGCGAAGCACGTAGCGCCCCCTCGCACCGTGCGGCGGTGTGCGGGTGGTGCGAGGTTCTTCCGTGCGCGGGCCCGCGGCGCACGGTGCAGCGTTGTGCGGCCGGTGCGAGGTTGATCGCTCGGTGCGGCGCTACAGTCCCGCACCGAGCGGTCAACCCCGCACCGGCCGAGCGGCCGCGCACGGTGCGAGGCCGCGCACAACCCCGCACCGACCGAGGGGCCGCGCACGGTGCGAAGCCGTGCACGACCCCGAGCTGACCCGACCGTCAGCCCTTCAACGCCCCGGACGACAGCCCGGCGACGTAGAACCTCTGCAACCCGACGTACAGCGCGATGCACGGGATCATCGCCACCACCGACCCGGCGACGAGGTTGCCGTACGACACCTGCCCGTACGCGCCGGTCTGCAGGTTGAGCAGCGCGACCGGCAGCGTGTACAGCGAGTCCTTCGTCAGGAACGTCAGGGCTCCGAGGAACTCCGTCCACGACGCCAGGAACGCGTAGAGCGCCGCGGTCGCCGCCCCGGGCAGGAGCAGCGGGCGGAGCACCGACACGACGACCCGGAAGCGCGAGGCCCCGTCGACGAACGCCGAGTCCTCGAGCTCGGTGGGGATCGACTCGAACGCGTTCCGCATCACGAACACCCCGAACGGCAGGTTCACCGTCGTGTAGAACAGCACGAGCCCGAGCAGCGAGTTCGTCAGCCCCATGGCGTTCATCTCGAGGTACAGCGGCGTGAGGATGGCCTGGAACGGCACCATCATCGTCAGCAGCACCAGGCCGAACACGAGCCCGGCGCCCCGGAACCGGAAGCGTGCGAACCCGTAGCCGGCCATCGTCGCGATCACCGCGGTCAGCACCGCCGTGGCGATCGACACGATGAGCGAGTTCACGACGCCGGTGAGCAGGTGCGATGACGAGGCGAACACGGCGGCGAAGTTCTGCCACCCGAGCTGGAAGAACGTCGCCGGGTCGGGGGCCTGCGTGATGACGGCCTCGGACTGGAACGCCCGCAGGATCGACCAGATGAGCGGGACGCCGAACACGAGCGCCGAACCGATGCCGGCGATCGCGTACAGGGTGCGCTTGACAGTGGTGTCGCGGGGGTGCTGAACGCTGCCCTGCTGGTGGCGCCGACGTCGGCCGTCACCCGTGGTGGTCAGGGTCCTGGTGGACAGGTCCGGCGCCGCGAGGGCCGCACGGGAGGTCGTGGTGCTCATGGCGTCAGTCCTTCTCTCGCAGTGCCCAGAACTGGAACACCGTCACGGCGGCGATCACCACGACGAGGGCGATCGACTGGGCGGTCGCGGCCCCGAGCTGCAGGTTCACGAACCCGCGGTTGTAGATCGCGTTCACGATCGTCGTGGTCTCGGTGCCCGGCCCGCCCTGGGTCAGGATGTAGAACTGGTTGAACGCCAGCAGCGACCCGATCACCGAGATGATGACGCTCAGCGCGACGGTGGAGCGGATCATCGGGAACGTGATGAGGCGTTCGGTCTGCCACCAGGACGCCCCCTCGAGCTGCGCCGACTCGTAGACCTCGTCGGGGACGCCCTGCATCGCCGACATGAGCAGCACCATGGTCAGCCCGGACACGGCCCAGACCACGAGCACGCAGATGAGCAGCGTCGCCAGCGGGCCGTTCACGAGCCACGCGGTGCTGCCGTCGGTGATCCCGAGCCAGCGGAGCACCATGTTGACGGCCCCGGAGTTCGGCTGCGCCTCGAGCACGAGCATGAACGAGAGCGTCGTCAGCCCGACCACGTACGGCAGGAAGAACACCGTCCGCAGGATCGTGCTGCCACGGCGTCGTGCGCGGACGAGCACGGCGAGGAAGTACCCGAGCGCCAGGATCGGCAGGGTCACGATCGCCGTGTACAGCAGCGTGTAGCCGATCGCGTGCACGAACGTCGGGTCCTGGAACAGCGTCAGGTAGTTCTGCAGCCCGATGAACCGGTACGGGCCGATCAGGGGCCAGTTCGTGAACGAGATGTAGAGCGCGAACACGAGCGGCACGAGCACGAAGACGGCGACGAACAGGATCGCCGGGGCGACGAGGACGGCGCCGGTGCGCGGTGGGTGGGTGAGCGAGTTGCGGGTCCGGACGGCGCCGCCGCGCCCCGGGCCGCGGCCCACGGTGGGACGGCCCGGGCCGGTCCGGCCGGCGGGGCGCCGGGTGGAGATGGTCGACATGCGTGCACCTCTCTGTGCATCAACAAGAGCGAGACGAGCGGGACGAGCGGAGAAGACAGGCAGGCAGGCTCAGGCCTGCACCTGGTCGAGGATCCGCTGGTAGTCGGACTGCGCCGTCCGCATGGCGGCAGCGCTCCCCGACCCGAACACGGCCTCGCGGAACATCGCGAAGTACGGCGACGACGGCTGGTTGTTGAGCAGGTTGTACGCCAGCGTCTGCGGTGCGTAGCCCTTGTCGATGGCGTCGAGCGGCCCGTACGCCAGTGGGAACCGCTTGCGGTACTCCGGGGTGGCGGCGTCGGACCGCGTCGGGAAGTACCCGCCGTCCGGCAGCGCCTGCTGCTGCTGGAGGCCGTTCGCGTACTGCATGAACGCCCACCCACCGGACGGGTTCGCCGCCCCGTTCGGGATGCACATGTTGTCGCCGCCGTCGAAGAACGACCGCTGGCCGTCCCACGACGGGATGAGCACCGTCTGCATCTTCGCCCGCATCGCCTTGGTGGCCGCGGGCACGGTCGCCCCGTACGAGGTCGGGAAGATCCCCACCTTGCCGGCCCGGAAGTCGGCACCCCACGTGGTGCCGGCATCGGAGTACGTCGCCTTCGACAGCACGCCGTCCTTCCACAGCTGCCGGTAGAACTCGAGCATGCGTTCGAGGGCCTCGTTGCCGGTGATGTTCGCCCGCTGGGACCCCACCTCGCCGGTCATCATGTCGACCCCGGTCGCCCAGACGTGCGGCTGCGTGACGAAGCCGATGATGCCGGCGGCGTTGCCGGAGATCGACCAGCCGTACACGTCGTCGTCGAGCTTCCGGATGGCCTTCGCCGCGTCGAGCAGCGTGGACAGGTCCTTCGTCGACTCCTCGACGTCGAGGCCCGCACGCTCGAACAGCTCGGTGTTCACGAACAGCTGCGAGTTGTCGGCCAGGTAGGGCAGGCCGTAGTACCGGTCGCGGTACTCGAGCAGGCGCAGGTGCCCCGGCGAGATCGCGTCGAAGTAGTCCAGGTCCTTGACCACGTCGGTCAGGTCGGCGAACGCCTCGCGGAAGATGAACAGCTGCGAGTTGATGTCGTCGATGTCGACGACGTCCGGCGGCTCACCCCCGCGGATCGCGGTCGCGAGCTTGGTCACGTACTGCGCGTCCGGCACGGGCGTCAGCTGGACCTGCAGCGCCGGGTTCGCCTTGTTGAACCCGGCGACGGCCGACGTCAGGCCGGCCTGGGTCGCCGACCGGCACCACACCTGCACGGTGCCGGTCGCGTTCTTCCCGAAGCTCGCGGGCTTCGCGACGACCTTCGGCAGGGTGCCGGAGCACCCGGCCAGGGCGAGGGCTGCCCCGCCGGCGACGCCGCCGACGAGGAACGCTCGGCGGTCCACGCCGGTCACCGCGCCAGCGGGAGCCAGACGCGCATCGGCGCGGCTCCCCGGTTGGCCCACGCGTAGTACGGGACGGCGATCGCGGTGACGTCGCGACCGGCCTGGAGGCCCGTGGTGGCGCCCTGCGGACCGGCCACGTCGTCGACGCTGGTCGCGTCTCCGGCGTTATCCGCGCCTCTCCCCACGTGCTCGGCCGCCACGTCGCTCCGCAGGCTCCGCGACGCGTCGGAACCGGCACGCGTGGGCCCAGACCGGGTCGCGTCCAGCCGCTGGTACGGCCAGGCCGGCTGCACGTGCTCGGCCGGGGCGTGCCCCGGGACCCGCAGCGTGACGACGCCGTCGAGCAGGTCGTCGCGGCGCTCCTCCGTGATCGGCGCATCCGCATCGACCGTCAGGTCGTCGACCGTGAAGCCCTGCTGGTCCGCCTGCTCGACCGCGTACACGAGCGGGCCGCGCTCGATCGCGACCTGCCCGCGTGCTGCGTCGATGCGGGCGTCGGCGACGTAGCGGTGCGGCGTCGTGTCGAAGACGAGCTCGACCGTGTCGCCCGCCGACCACTCGCGGTCGACGACGTGCAGCGTCCCCGCCGTGGGGTTCGCGGACCCGTCCGGACCCGTGACGGTCGTGGTGTCCGACCAGGCCGGGATCCGCAGACCCAGGGCGAGCGGGCCGTCCTCGGTGACCGTGACGCGGACGCGGCCCTCGTGCGGGTAGTCGGTCTCGACCCGCACCGGACCGAGGTCGGCGGTGGCGTACTGGTGGACCTGCAGCCCGCCGTCGGTCGCGGTCGCCAGGTAGCCGTCGAGGCTCGCGAAGGTGCGCATGATGTTCGGCGGGCAGCAGGCACAGTCGAACCAGCCGCGGCGCCCGTGGGCGGGGGAGCGGTTCTCGTCCTGGTGGGCGTGGTCGCGCTGCTGCAGCGGGTTCACGTAGAAGTACTCGGTGCCGGCCAGGCTCACCCCGGCGAGGAACGCGTTGTAGAGCAGGCGCTCGATCGCGTCGGCGTAGACCGGCTTGCCGGAGGCGAGCAGCAGCCGCCAGGCCCACTGCACCCCGCCGATCGCCGCGCAGGTCTCGGCGTAGCCGCGGTCGGTCGGCAGCTCGTACGGGTCGCCGAACGCCTCCCAGTCCCAGCGCGCCCCGAGGCCGCCGGTGATGAAGGCCTTCGTCGCCATCATGTCCGCGAACTGCGTCTCGCTCGCGGTGAGGAGCTCGGTGTCCCCGGTCTCGATCGCGACGTCCACGGCACCCGCCGCCAGGTACACGGCGCGGACGGCGTGCCCCTCGACGGTCGTGGCCTGCCGGCTCGGTACCCGGTCGGAGAAGTACGTCGGCTCGCCGCCGGCGCGCTCGATGATGCCGTGCCCGCGGGCGTCGACGAACCAGTGCGCCAGGTCGAGGTAGTCACGGTTGCCGGTCTCGCGGTACAGCTCGACCAGGCCCATCTCGACGACGGGGTGGCCGTCGACGTCGCGCGTCTTCGGCGTGCCGTCCGGTGCGGTGCCGTCGCCGAACGTGCGGACCAGGTGGTCGGCGTTCTTGATCGCGACGTCGAGCAGACCGGTGTCGCCCGTCGCACGGTGCTGGGCCACGGCCGCCTGGTACAGGTGCCCGGCGCAGTACATCTCGTGGCTCCACTTGAGGTCCGTGTACCGCTCGCCCTTCCCGCGCACCTGCTGCACGGAGTCGAGGTACCCGTCGTCGGCCTGTGCCCGGGCGTACAGGGCGGTGACCTCGCGCTGCAGGTCGAGCAGGTCCTCGGCGGGGGCGCGGCCGTACTCCCAGGCCACGGCCTCGAGCCACTTCGTCACGTCGGAGTCCATGAAGATCGGGCCGACGGCCTCGCCCTCCTCGAGTCCGGCGGCGATGCGGAGGTTGCGGAAGTTGCCGGCCGTCTCGAGCTGCTGGTAGCCGCTGCGGACGGCGTCGCGGCCGTTGCGCTCCTGGCGGAGCGCCCAGAAGCCGCCGGTGATCCGGGCGTCGCCGGTCGGCAGCGGCCGGAGCGTCAGGCGGGCGTCGGCGGTCGGGAGGACCGGGGTCGCGGTGTGCGCGCCGCGATCGGTCGCGAGCGTGGTGGTCATGTCGCCTCCTTGCGATGTGACTGGCACCGTCCGGATGGAGCAGGCCATCCGGAAAACGGTTTCTGCGGGGGACGCTACGACACGGGACGCACGCCGCGCAAGAGCATTCCGGCGGTTTTGTGTAAGGTCATCGGCACGCCCTGATCGTCGGAAAGGTGGTTGCCGTGACGCTCGAACGCACCGGACAGCCGATCCGGATCACCGACGTGGCGGCGCTCGCCGGGGTGTCGATCGGCACCGCGTCGAAGGCGCTGAACGGCACCGGGCAGCTGCGGGACGCCACCCGGCTGCGGGTGAAGGAAGCCGCCGAGAAGCTCGGGTTCGTCGGCGATGCCCGGGCCCGCGCGCTGTCCTCGGGGCGGACCTACACCGTCGGCATGATCACCACCGACTCGTTCGGACGGTTCTCGATCCCGGTGCTGCTCGGTGCCGAGGACGCCCTGTCCGCCGGGCGAATGGCCGTCCTGCTGTGCGACACCCGCGACGACCACGTCCGTGAGGCCCACTACCTGCGCTCCCTGGCGGCCCGCGGCGTCGACGGCATCATCGTGACGGGTCGTTCCGCCGACGCCCGGCCCCCGATCGACGTGTCGATCCCCGTCGTCTACGCCTTCACACCCTCGACCGACGACGCCGACGTGTCGGTCACCCTGGACGACGCCGCCGGGTCGGCACTCGTCGCCTCGCACGTGCGCTCGCTCGGGCGACAGCGGGTCGCGATCGTGACGGGGCCGGCGCGACACCGGTCCGCGGCACGACGGGTCGCCGGTGCCTCGTCGGTCCTCGGGCCGCACCTGGTCACCGACCCGCTGTACGGCGAGTGGTCGGAGCGCTGGGGACGGCAGGCGGTCGACGTGCTCGCGCGGGAGTCGCCCGACGTCGACGCGATCGTCTGCGGCAGCGACCAGATCGCCCGGGGCGTGTGCGACCGGCTGCGGGAACTCGGGCGTTCGGTGCCTGGAGACGTCGCGGTCACGGGGTTCGACGACTGGGACGTGATGGCGCTCGCCTCGAGGCCGCCCCTGACCACCGTGGACCTGCGGCTCGAGGAGCTCGGGCGCGTCGCGGGGCAGGCGCTCCTCGCCCTGATCGACGGCGGGACGGCGTCGTCGGCGGCTGTCACCCCGTCGCTCGTCATCCGCGAGAGCACCGTCGGCGCGTAGGGCGCGCGGGGCTCGGGGCTCGCGAGGTCGCGCGAACTGCCGCGCGTCGTGCCGTCGGGCGGCAGTTCGTGCGACCTCGGCGGACCGGTTGCGGCGTGTCGTGCGACCTCGGCGGCGCTGGTGCTGTTGCTCGTGCTGTTGCTCGTGCTGGTGCTCGTCGTCGAGCGGTCACAACACCCCGTCTGCCGTGGTCGAGCGGTCACGACTCGTCGCTCGGCGCGCCTCCAGCCGACAGTTCGTGACCGCGCGGTGGGGAGGCAGCGGGGTGTCGTGACCGTCCCGAGCGCCGCCGTTCGGGGTGTCACGGGTCCGGGGTGTCGCGGTTCGGAGGATCGGCGCTCGCGGGTGTGGGGTGATCGGTGGTCAGGACTTGCGCGGGTGCGGGGTGGTCGGTGGTCGGGACGTGCGCGGGTGCGGGGCAGTGAGTGGTCGGGACATGCGCGGGTGCGGGGCAGTGAGTGGTCGGGACATGCGCGGGTGCGGGGCAGTGAGTGGTCGGGACGTGCGCGGGTGCAGGGTGGCTGGTGGTCGGGACTTGCGCGGGAGCGGTGTTGCGGTGGTCGCACGTCGTGGTCGACCTCGTGCGTCGCGCGGTCACGACCCGTCGCGCTTGGGACCTCGAGTGGTCAGGAACCGTCGGCTGCGTGTGCGCCGGACGACGGTTCGTGACCGGTCGGGGGAACTGAGCGGGGTGTCTCGACCGCTGGCGGGACGGGCGCACCGGCGGCGCGCCGCGGCGTTGCACGAGTGAGCGCTCACGTGCCAGGATGTGAGCGCTCACTGAGGACGACGAGGTTCTGGAGGAACACATGGGTGACGACCGCCGACAGCGGATCGTGGACGGCCGCACCACACTCGGGATCGAGCTCGGCTCCACCCGCATCAAGGCCTGCCTGGTGGACGAGGACCTCGTGCCCATCGCGGCCGGTTCCCACGAGTGGGAGAACGAGTACGTCGACGGCCGCTGGACCTACTCGCTCGAGGCAGTCGAGACCGGACTCCGTGCCGCGTACGCCGCCCTGGTGGCCGACGTCGAGGCGCAGTACGGCGTCGCCCCGAGCACCTACCGCGCGGTCGGCGTGAGCGCGATGATGCACGGCTACCTGGCGTTCGACGCCGCGGGTGAGCTGCTCGTGCCGTTCCGCACCTGGCGCAACACCTCGACGGGGCCCGCGGCCGAACGGCTCAGCGAGGCCCTCGGGTTCAACATCCCGCTGCGCTGGTCGATCGCGCACCTGTACCAGGCGGTCCTCGACGACGAGCCGCACGTGGCCGAGATCGCCGGCGTCACGACCCTGGCCGGCTACGTCCACCGTCGTCTGACCGGCCGGAACGTGCTGGGCGTCGGTGACGCGAGCGGCATGTTCCCGATCGAGGGCGGCCCCGTCGACAGCGGCCCCGGCGACCCGGGCGCGAAGGACTTCGACCACGCCATGCTCGCCACCGCGCAGGACCTGATCGGCGTGCCGGACCTGCGGTCCCTGCTGCCCGAGGTCCTCGTCGCCGGTGCCGAAGCCGGTGAGCTGACCCCCGAGGGCGCGATCTGGCTCGACCCGACCGGCACGCTCGAACCCGGCGCACTGCTCTGCCCGCCCGAGGGCGACGCCGGCACCGGCATGGTCGCGACGAACGCCGTCGCCCCGCGCACCGGCAACGTCAGCGTCGGCACGAGCATCTTCGCGATGGTCGTGCTCGAGCAGCCGCTGACCACCGCGCACGAGGAACTCGACGTCGTCACCACCCCGGCCGGGGACGCCGTGGCGATGGTGCACTGCAACAACGGCGCGAGCGAGATCGCGAGCTGGGCCCGGGTGTTCGGGCGCTTCGCCGAGGCCTCGAGCGAGCGGACCGGCGCGACGCCGATCGGCATCGACGACGTCTACGCCACGCTGCTCGCCGAGGCCGTCGCCGACGACACCGACCCGGACGCCGGCGGTCTGCTCTCGTTCAACTACCTGGCCGGCGAACCCGTCACCCACGTCGAGGACGGCCGGCCCCTGCTGCTCCGCACCCCCGGCGCACGCTTCACGCTCGGCAACCTGGTGCGCTCCGAGGTGCACGGCGCCTTCGCGACCCTGGCCATCGGCATGGACGTCCTGCACGGCGAACAGGTGCAGGTGGACCGGATGACCGCGCACGGCGGGCTCTTCCGCACGCCGGGCAGCCCGCAGCGGCTCCTCGCGGCGACGTTGCGCGTGCCGATCGCGCTCGAGGAGACCGCGGGCGAGGGCGGCGCGTGGGGGATCGCCGTCCTGGCCGCCTACCTCGAGCACACCGACCAGCAGCTCGCCGACTACCTGTCCGACACCGTGTTCGGCGGGGACGCCGTGCACGTGGCCGAACCCGAGCCGGCAGATGTCGCCGGGTTCCAGACGTACCTGGACCGCTACCGGGCCGCACTGCCCGTGCAGGACGTCGCCGCGGCGGCGACCCGCCCCAGCGCGACCACAGGACCGACCGAGCAGACCGACGGCGCCGACCCGCGCCTCCAGACAGAGGAAGTGACCCGATGACGGACGCGATCGACGAGACCACACGCCAGGCGGTGGCGACGACGCGGGAGCGCGTCGCGCGCCTGCACGGCGAACTCGTCCGCTACGGCCTCGTGATCTGGACCGGCGGCAACGTCTCCGAGCGCGTACCCGGCACGGACCTGTTCGTCATCAAGCCGAGCGGGGTGTCGAGCGACGACCTGACGCCCGAGAACCAGGTCGTCTGCACCCTCGACGGCGTGCCGGCCGAGGGCTGGGGCAACGAGCACGGCCCGTCCAGCGACACCGCCGCGCACGCCTACGTGTACCGGAACATGCCCGAGGTCGGCGGTGTCGTGCACACCCACTCGACGTACGCGACCGCCTGGGCCGCCCGCGCCGAGGCGATCCCGTGCGTCATCACGGCGATGGCGGACGAGTTCGGCGGCCCCATCCCGGTCGGCCCGTTCGCGATCATCGGCGACGACTCGATCGGTCACGGGATCGTCGAAACCCTGAGCGGCCACCGCAGCCGCGCGGTCCTGATGCAGAACCACGGTGTCTTCACGATCGGCAAGGACGCGAAGGACGCCGTCAAGGCGGCCGTGATGTGCGAGGACGTGGCACGGACCGTCCACATCGCGAAGCAGGGCGGCGAGGTCGTCCCGATCCCCGAAGCAGACATCGATCGACTCTTCGATCGCTACCAGAACGTCTACGGACAGAACCCCGAAGGAGCCATGCGATGACGCAGGACACCACCGTCGCCCCCCAGGCCACGCTCGACAGCTACGAGGTCTGGTTCCTCACCGGCTCCCAGGGGCTGTACGGCGAGGAGACCCTGCGCCAGGTCGAGGAGCAGAGCAAGGCCGTCCACGCAGAGCTCGCCGGACACCTGCCGGTGAAGCTGGTCTGGAAGCCCGTGCTCAAGGACGCCGACGGCATCCGCCGGGCGCTCATCGAGGCGAGCGCCGACGACAAGGTCATCGGTGTCACCACGTGGATGCACACGTTCAGCCCGGCCAAGATGTGGATCGGCGGCCTGCAGGCGCTGACCAAGCCGCTGCTGCACCTGCACACGCAGGCGAACGTCACGCTGCCCTGGGCGGACATCGACTTCGACTTCATGAACCTCAACCAGGCCGCGCACGGCGACCGTGAGTTCGGCTACGCCCTGGCCCGCCTCGGCGTCCGGCACGCCACGGCCGTCGGCCACGTCTCGGACCCCCGCGTCCAGCAGCGCGTCGCGAACTGGACCCGTGCCGCCGCCGGCGCCGCGGCCGTCCGTGAGCTGAAGCTGACCCGCTTCGGCGACAACATGCGCTACGTCGCCGTCACCGAGGGCGACAAGACCGAGGCCGAGATCGAGCTCGGCGTGCAGGTCAACACGTGGGCCGTCAACGAGCTCGCGGCAGCGGTGGACGCCGCCGCAGCGGACACGGCAGCGGTCGACGCGCTCGTGGCGACGTACGAGCGCGACTACGACGTGGACCCGTCACTCCGCAGCGCCGGCGGCGAACGGCACGCCGCGCTCCGCGACGGTGCCGCCATCGAGATCGGCCTCCGCACCCTGCTCGCGCAGAACGGCAGCGCCGCGTTCACCACGAACTTCGAGGACCTCGGCTCACTCAAGCAGCTGCCGGGCCTGGCCGTGCAGCGCCTGATGGCCGACGGCTACGGCTTCGGTGCCGAGGGTGACTGGAAGACGGCGGTCCTGGTCCGCGCGATGAACGTCGCCGGCGCCGGCCTGCCCGGTGGTGCCTCCCTGATGGAGGACTACACCTACGACCTCACACCGGGCGCCGAGAAGATCCTCGGGGCACACATGCTCGAGGTCTCGCCGACGCTCACCACCACGAAGCCGACGCTCGAGATCCACCCGCTCGGCATCGGCGGCAAGGACGACCCGGTCCGCCTGGTCTTCACCGCCGACTCCGGCGAGGCCGTCGTCGTCGCGCTGTCCGACACCCGCGACGGCTTCCGCCTCACCGCGAACGTCGTCGACGTCGTGCCCCCGACCGAGGCCCTGCCGAAGCTGCCCGTGGGCCGCGCGGTCTGGGAGCCCCGGCCGTCGTTCCCCGTCGCCGCCGAGGCCTGGCTCACCGCCGGCGCCGCCCACCACACCGTGATGACGACGGCGGTCGGCCTGCAGGTCGTCGAGGACTTCGCGACCATGGTCGGCACCGAGTTCCTGGTCATCGACGAACACACCACCGCACGCGGGTTCCGCGACGAGCTGCGTCTCCAGCAGACGTGGCACCGTCTCGACCGCGGCTTCTAGAGGAGTCAGGACCCACGATGGACGACGTGATCGCGGCCGAGCGCACCCGCACCAACTGGGCGGGCAACGTCACCTACCGCGCCTCGGCGCTGGCCCGGCCGACGTCGGTGGACGAGCTCCAGCAGCTCGTCGCCTCGACGCCGCGCCTGACGGCGCTCGGCTCGCGACACTCGTTCAACACCATCGCCGACACCGATGCCGTCCAGGTCGCGTTGTCGGACCTGCCGCCCGTGCTCGACATCGACACGTCGCGTCGCGTCGTGCGGGTCGCGGCCGGCATGACGCACAGCCAGGTCGCGGCCGGTCTGGAGGCCCGTGGCTGGGCACTCGGGAACCTCGCGTCCCTGCCGCACATCTCCACGGCCGGGGCCGTCGCCACGGGCACGCACGGCTCCGGTGTGCGGAACCCGTCGCTCGCGCAGGCGGTGGTCGGCCTCGACGTCGTCCGCGCCTCCGGGGGCCTCGAACACGTCGACGCCTCGTCGCCGGACGGGCTCCTCGACGCCCACCGGGTCGGGATCGGCGCGCTCGGCGTCGTCACCGCTGTGGAGCTCGCGATCGTGCCGACGTTCCAGGTCGCCACGACGGTGCACCTCGACCTGCCGTGGGACGCCGTCGCCGCGCAGTTCGACCAGGTGATGTCCGACGCCTACTCGGTGTCGATGTTCACCTCGTTCGACGACCGCGGTGCCCGGCAGGTCTGGGTCAAGCACCGCGTCGACGAGGCCGCACCGACCGTCGACCTCGTGGCCCTCGGAGCCCGTGCGGCCTCGGGTCCGGTGCACCCGGGTGAGAACGACCCTGCCGGGGTCACCGAGCAGGGCGGCGTGCCGGGGCCGTGGTCGGAGCGACTGCCGCACTTCCGGTCCTCGTTCACCCCGTCGACCGGGGCCGAGATCCAGGCGGAGTACCTGATCCCCGCTGCCTCGGCGGTGGCGGCACTCGAGGCGCTCCGACCGCTGGCGTCGCTGTTCGCCCCGATCCTCATCGCCGCCGAGGTCCGCACCATCGCGGCCGACACCGCCTGGCTCGCGCCGTCGTCCGGACGACAGTCGGTCGGCCTGCACTTCACGTTCCGCCGGGACGCCGCCGCCGTGGCCGCGGCGGTTGCCCGGATCGAGGACGTGCTCGAGCCCTTCGACCCGCGGCCGCACTGGGGCAAGGTCTCCGCGGCCAGTGCCGAGCGGCTGCACGAGGCGTACCCGCGGCTGTCCGACTTCGCCGCACTCGCCCGTGACCTCGACCCCACGGGGCGGTTCCGGAACGCGTTCCTCGCGCGCATCCTGTCCTGAGCCGCGCCGGTTCCCAGCGGATCGGGATGCGTTGTCCGGGTGTCGCACCGGAGCAGCGCCGGGCGTTCACATGTGAGGACGCAAAGGTCGGGGCATGGCGAACCTCAACCGCATCATCGGCATGGCCTCCAAGGTCATCGACAAGCAGCTCCAGAAGCGTGGGCAGGGGGGAACCGCGCCCGGCGCCGGATCGCAGCAGGGCGGAACCGACTGGCGCGGCATCGTGCGCAGCGCCGCGGACAAGCTGACCGGCGACGACCGGAACCAGCAGCAGCAGCCGCAGCAGCAGTACGGCCAGCAGCCGTCGCAGCAGTACGGCCAGCCGCAGCAGTACGGCCAGCCACAGCAGTACGGCCAGCAGCCGCAGCAGCACGCCGGCACGCCGCAGCACGGGGCCGACGCCGACAAGGTCGCCCTGGCGAAGTACGACTACCTGCTCCGCACCTCGTCGCCGGAGCAGCTCGAGCAGGTCCACCACGACGCCTTCGCGCGGCTCACCCCCGCGCAGCGCCAGCAGGTCCGTGACCGCCTGAACTCCGAGCTCCCGCCCCACGAGCACCTGCGTGACGACTCGGCGGGCGGCATGGCCCGTGCGATGACGCGCGGGGAGATGTCGCGTCCGGGTCTGGTCCGACGGGTCCTCGGCGGTTCCGGCCGCTCGGGCAACGGCAACGGCAACGGCCGCGGCCGCGGCGGGGCCTTCGCCGGTGGTGCAGCGGTCGGCGCCGGCGCGATGGCGTTCGGTGGCCTAGCCGCCGCGGTGGCCGGGGGAGCGGTGCTCAGCGCTGCCGCCGGTCCGGTCCTGGCAGGGGCGGCCGACCTCGGCGTCGACTTCGAGGGCATCGCCTCGGGCATGGGCGACCTCGGGCTCGGTGACCTCGGCGGTGGCGTCGAGGGACTCCTCGGCGAGGGCGAGCAGCTCCTCGGCGGGTTCGGTGAGCAGGCCGCGGGGTTCGGAGAGCAGGCGTCCGGGCTCGGCGAGCAGGCGTCGAACCTCGGCAACGACTTCCTCGGTGGGCTCTTCGACCGCTGACGCACTGCGGTGCGAACGCATCGGGAATAGCGGGACGGCGTCCGGCGCTTGCAATGTTTCGTCGTGCGTCGTCCGACGCACGCGAGATTCGGACGGGCCACCGTCGCGGTGTCAGGATGGACGCCGCCCGGCGGGTGAACCGTTCCGCCGTCGCAGCGACCGCCACCGCGATCGCGACCCCCCTTCCCCGAGGAGCAGCACCGTCATGAGACGCCCCAACCGCCTGACGATCACCGCGGCCGTCGCCGCAGCAGCAGCCCTGGTCCTGACCGGCTGCTCGGGTGGGGGTTCGTCCGACGACGGCGCCGAGGGCACGGCCAAGGGCGGCACGCTCAACATCCTGACGCCGCAGACCTCGTTCCACCTCGACCCCGCGACCAGCCAGAGCCTCGGCATCACGTCGATGGGCCTCGTCGCCCGACGGCTCACCACGTGGGACGTCGAGCCGGGCAAGACGGCGAAGGTCGTCCCCGACCTGGCGACCAACACCGGCGTCTCGAGCGACGACGGCAAGACCTGGACCTACACGCTGAAGGACGGCGTCGAGTTCCAGGACGGCACGCCGATCACCACGAAGGACATCAAGTGGGGCATCGAGCGCTCGTTCGCGCCGACCCTGAGCGGTGGCCTGAGCTACCACAAGTCGCTCCTGGTCGGTGGTGACTCCTACAAGGGCCCGTTCGACGGCAAGTCGCTCGACAGCATCGAGACCCCGAACGACAAGACCATCGTCTTCAAGCTGAACGACGCGTACGGCGACTGGCCGTGGCTCGCGTCGATGCCCGCGTTCACCCCGGTGCCCGAGGGCGACGGCAAGGACACCGGCGCTTACGACCTGAAGCCGGTCGCGTCAGGTCCGTACCAGGTGCAGTCGAACACGCAGGGCTCGCAGGTCACGCTCGTCCGCAACAAGAACTGGAGCGCGAAGACCGACGAGGTCCGCACCGCCGGCCCGTCGAAGATCGTCTTCAAGGAGAGCCAGGACCAGTCCACGGCGACGCAGACGCTGATCGCGGACAACGGCGACGCCAAGAACTCGTTCGGCGCCATCTACCTGGGTGCCGCCGAGCTCAACCAGGTCCGCAGCAACCCGGCCGCCCAGGACCGCCTCGCCACCTCGAAGGCCGGCCCGATCAGCTACATGGCGATCAACACGCAGCGCGGTGAGCTCAAGGACCTCAAGGTCCGACAGGCGCTGCAGTACGCGGTCGACCGCAAGTCCTTCCGGATCGCCGCCGGCGGCGCGATCGCCGGTTCGTACGCCTCGACGCTCATCACCCCGGGCATCGCCGGCCGCCAGGACTACGACCTGTACAAGACGAAGGCCACCGGCGACGTCGACAAGGCGAAGGAGCTGCTCAAGGAGGCCGGCGTCAGCAACCTGAAGCTGACCCTGGTCACCCAGAACGACCCGACGTACCTCGCGCAGGCGCAGGCGTTGCAGTCAGGCCTGAAGCGTGCCGGCATCGCCGTGACGCTCAAGCCGCTCGACTACGACTCCTTCACGCAGGCGACCACCAACGGCACCGACTTCGACCTGTCGCTGTCGAGCTGGCAGCCGGACTTCCCGAGCGCGAACGCCAACCTGCAGCCCCTCTACGACTCGTCGCAGATCGGTGGCGGCGGCTACAACGTCTCGAAGTACAGCAACCCCGAGGTCGACGCCCTCATCGCGAAGGCCAGCTCCACGGTCGACCAGGACGACGCGCAGAAGCTCTGGGCCCAGGCGGACCAGAAGATCATGGCCGACGCCCCCGTCGTGCCGCTGATCTACGCGAAGCAGTCCTTCCTCGCCGGTTCGAACGTGCAGAACTTCCAGATCGCGGACTTCCCCGCGTACCCGAACTACCTCAAGGTCTCGCTCAAGCAGTGACCGAACCGATCCTGCAGGTCGAGGGGCTCCGCGTCGCGTTCGGCGACGCGGAGCCCGTCGTCCGTGACGTCTCCTTCGACCTGACGCCCGGCCGGGTCCTCGCCCTGGTGGGGGAGTCCGGCTCGGGCAAGTCCGTCAGCGCCATGAGCGTGCTCGGGCTCCTGCCGACGCAGGCCTCGGTGTCGGGCAGCGCCCGGTTCCGTGGCGAGGAACTCATCGGTGCCCCCGTCGAGACGGTCCGCGCCGTCCGGGGTGCGGGCATCGGCGTGGTGTTCCAGGAGCCGATGAACTCGTTCACCCCCGTCCTGTCGATCGGCACGCAGATCGCCGAGGCCGTCCGGGCGCACCCGACCGGGCTCGACCGTGCCGGCGTCCGGGCACGCGTCGACGAACTGCTCCGTGACGCCGGGCTCACCGACCCGGAGCGCATCCGGAAGGCCTACCCGCACGAACTGTCCGGCGGTCAGCTCCAGCGCGCGATGATCGCGATGGCCCTGGCCGGCGACCCGGTCGCACTCTTCGCCGACGAGCCCACGACCGCGCTCGACGTCACCGTGCAGGCCGGCATCCTCGACCTGCTGCGGCGGCTCGGCCGCGAGCGCTCCCTCGCCGTGCTGCTCATCACCCACGACATGGGCGTGGTCGCGGACGTCGCGGACGACCTGCTGGTGCTGCGCCGCGGCGACCCGGTCGAGCACGGGACCGTCGCCGAGGTCTTCGCCCACCCGACCGCCGACTACACGCGCGAACTCCTCGCGGCCGTCCCTAGCCTGGAGGCGCGTGGCAGCTCCGCAGCGCCGGCTGCGGACGCGGACGCTCGGGCCGACGAGCCCGGCTCACGCGCCCAGCGACAGCTCACGGCTCCTGGTGCGCGTGAGGTGTCGCCCAGCGCGAAGACCGCTGCGGTGACCGACGAGGCGGACGCGAGTCGCGCCTCCCGGCCGCTGGTGGCGCGCCTGCGCGACGTCGCCGTGCGGTACTCGCGCCGAGGCGGACCGACCGTGTCCGGCATCGACCTCGACCTGCACGCCGGCGAGACCGTCGGCCTGGTGGGCGAATCCGGTTCCGGCAAGTCCACGATCGGGCGCGCGCTCGCGGGCCTGGTGCCCGTCGTCGCCGGCTCGGTCGAGGTGGACGGCAGCGACCTGCGCACCGCTCGCGGACGACGACTGCGCGAGTTGCGCAGTCGGGTCGGCATCGTGTTCCAGGACCCGGCGTCGTCGCTCAACCCGCGGCAGACCATCGGCTGGAGCATCGCGGAACCGCTGCTCGTGCACGGCACCGACTCCGCCGCCGACCGGGCCGAGCGGGTCCGTGAACTGCTGACCGCCGTGCAGCTCGACCCGACGTGGGCCGAGCGGTTCCCGCACCAGCTGTCGGGCGGCCAGCGGCAGCGCGTCGCCGTCGCGCGTGCGCTCGCACTGCGGCCGGCACTCGTCATCGCCGACGAACCGACCTCGGCACTCGACGTGACGGTGCAGGCCGCCGTGCTCGACCTGCTCGCCGGGCTGCAGCGGGAGTTCGGCTTCGGCATGCTGCTCATCAGCCACGACCTCGCCGTCGTCCGCCAGCTCGCCGACCAGGTGATCGTGCTGCGCGACGGCCGGGTCGTCGAACGGGGGAGCACCGATGCCGTGCTCGACGACCCGCAACAGGACTACACGCGCATGCTCCTCGCCGCAGCGCCCGTCGCCGATCCCGTGCGACAGGCCGCTCGCCGCGAGGCGTGGCGCGCGTGGGAAGGAGTGGCCTCGTGACGGCCAACGTCGTCGACCGACCGGTCGCACCGTCCGGCCGCACGACCGGCTTCCGGGCCGTGGTGCGACGCGTCCGGCAGGACCGCTGGGCGGTGGCTTCAGCCGTCGTCATCGCGGTGTTCCTGGTGGTCGCCGTGGCGGCCCCGCTCATCGCGAAGGCGTCCGGGCAGGACCCGTACTCGTACGACATCGACGCGCTCAACTCGTTCGGTGCGCCGCGCGGTCCGGGTGGCGGCATCAGCGGCGAGCACTGGTTCGGCGTCGAGCCCCTGACCGGGCGCGACCTGTTCTCGATCGTCACGTACGGTGCGCGGACCTCGCTCGGCATCGGACTCGCCGCGACCCTGGTGTCGATCGTCATCGGCGTGCTCGTCGGCGTCACGACCGGGTTCTTCGGCGGCTGGTACGACCGGGTGCTCTCGCGGGTCGTCGACGTGATCTTCGGGTTCCCGTCGCTCGTGTTCATGATCGCCCTCACCGCGATCGTGCCGTCGTCGTTCCCGAAGCCCGTGCTCGTCGTGCTCGTCATCGGGTTCTTCGGCTGGCCGGCCGTGGCCCGTGTCGTGCGGGGACAGACGCTGTCGCTCGTCAGCCGCAACTACGTCGTCGCCTCCACCGCGATGGGCGCCGGCCGGTGGCACGTCATCCGCACGCAGCTGTTGCCGAACCTCGCCGCGACGATCACCGTCTACGCGACCATCTCGATCCCGTCGATGATCGGTGCCGAGGCCGCGCTCTCGTTCCTGGCCGTCGGCGTCAACCCGCCGACGCCGTCGTGGGGTCGCAGCATCGGCGACGCCATCGGCTGGGTGCAGACCGATCCCATGTACCTCGTGTTCCCCGGAGCCGCACTGTTCCTCATCACCCTCGCCTTCAACGTGCTCGGTGACGCCCTGCGCGACGCCCTCGACCCGCGAGGGGGCACCGCGTGAACGCCGCCACCCTGCGCTTCCTGGCGATCCGCGTGCTCGGGGCCGCCGTCGTGCTGCTCGTCGTCGCGGCCATCACGTACGCGCTCTTCATGCTCCTGCCGACCAACCCGGCCCGGGCGATCTGCGACAAGCCCTGCACGCCGGACCGGCTGCGAGAGGTCCAGGCGTTCCTCGGCACCGACAAGCCCTGGCTCGCGCAGTTCGGCGCCTACCTGGCCGGCATCTTCACCGGCCGCACCTTCGGCAGCGGCAACAGCGTCATCGAGTGCGCGGCGCCGTGCTTCGGGTACTCGTTCCAGCTGCACGAGAGCGTCACCGAGCTGATCCTGGCGCGTCTGCCCGTCACGGCCTCGATCGCCGTGGGCGCCGCCGTGCTGTGGCTCGTCGCCGGGGTGTTCGGCGGCACCGTCTCGGCGCTGCGCCGCGGCACCTTCGTCGACCGGGCCGTGATGACGGTCGCGGTCGCCGGTGTCTCGTCCCCGGCGTACCTGGTCGGGCTGCTCGGCATCCTGCTGTTCGGGTTCGTGCTGGGGATCCTGCCGACGAGCGGGTACGTGGCCTTCAGCGACGACCCGGTCGGCTGGTTCACCCACCTGATCCTGCCGTGGTGCGTGCTGGCCTTCATCAGCGCGGCGATCTACGCCCGGTTGACCCGTGGCGAGATGCTCGAGTCGATGTCACAGGACTTCGTGCGGACCGCCCGGGCCAAGGGGCTGCGCGAGCGACAGGTCGTCGTGCGGCACGGGCTCCGGACGGCGATCCTGCCCGTCGTGACGCTGTTCGGGCTCGACCTCGGGTCGCTGCTCGGTGGTGCGGTCATCACCGAGAAGGTGTTCTCGATGCAGGGCCTCGGCGCGCTGCTCATCGACGCGGTGCACACGCTCGATCTGCAGGTGGTCGTCGGCTTCACGCTGTTCTCGGCGCTGCTGATCGTCACCGCGAACGTGATCGTCGACGTGGTCTACGCGTTCGTCGACCCGCGGGTGCGGCGCCGGGCGTAGGGCCGCGGCGCGCTCCGCTCGTGCCGAGCCTCGCACCGTGCGAGGTCAGGTGCCCCCGCCGCTGTTGTGGTGCGAGGTTCCGTACTCCGTGCGAGCGCATCCGCCTGCCACGGAATCGGGAACCTCGCACCAGAGCGCTCGCCCCTCGCACCGTGCGAGGTCAGCCGGCCGTTGCCGCGCCGTCCCACCACCGCAGGACCCGCGTCCCCATCAGGGTGAGCCACTTCGAGCGTTCGCCCGCCGGGACGTCGACCTCGAACCACTGCCGCCCTGGTGCACGTTCACCTTGGGTCCAGGTGCCGTCGGCGTTGCGAGCCGCCCGGACGAGCTCGATCGCTTCGGCAGCACGTGGGTCCGGCGGGGTCCCGTCCTGCAACCCGGCCGCCCGCAGGTGATCGGTCGCCCGAAGCGCGGTGTAGATCCATCGCGACGGGTACGCGAAACGGTGCACCCAGGAGCCGACGAGCTCGCCGTCGGACTTCCGGTACAGCAGCCGCCGTTCGAGCAGGTACTCGGCTCCGCGGTGTCGGGCGGCGCGGAGCTCCGTGGCGCGCGGGTGCGATCCCTCGGACAGCTGCTCGTGCTGCAGCAGCCCGTCGAGCACGTTGAGGGTCGAGTGGAACGACGACACGGTGGACCCTTCGACCCACTCGCAGTTCCAGCCACCGTCGGCGAGCTGGTGCTCGAGGATCCACTCGGCGATGTCATCCACGTCAGCACCGAGCCAGGTGCCGTTGGCGAGCGTGAAGGCGTTGATGCAGCAGTCCACTTCACCGCCCCAGTACGGCAGGTCGTCGTAGTCCCACCGACTGTTCTCGGCGAGGCGCACGGCGGTGTCCCCGAGCACAGCGGCGTCGAGCCCCCAGTCGCGCAGCGTGTTGAGCGACCAGGTCGTCGCCGTGTAGGGCTGTCCGGCGGCCTGGGCCTCGGGACCGTCGGGGTCGAAGTCGGCGGGGAAGTACGAGCCGCCAGCCCACTGTCCGTCCGGGTCCTGGTGAGCGAGGAGCGCTGCGCCGAACCCCTCGGTCGCGACTCGGGCACGGGTGGCCTGCCACGTCGCGGCGGGGGCGTCGACGAGGTCCCGCTCGACCTGCCAGCGCAGTGCCGGGTCGGAGGCGACGAGCCAGTCGACCACCGTGTCGTCCGTCATGGCGGGGAGACTACTCGCTGCTGCGCGCCCGGGGCGGCGATCGCGCGAGGGGAGGCGCCCGGTGCGAGGTTGTTCACCCCGTGCGGCGGAACAACCTCGCACCGTGTGACCGACCTCGTACCGACCGACCTCGCACCGACCAACAGACCGCGCGCCCCACCACGCGGGCGACGTCCATCAGAAGTACGTGATGCCGTGCGGCGTCCGCGGCGGCAGCAGCATCGCGCGGAGCAGCTCCACCGACGCCGGGTCCGCAGCGCGGACGAGCCCCGCGGCGGCCAACGTGACGGGGGAGACCGAGCCGATCAGCAGCGCACCGAGCTCTGCGACGTCGAGCTGGACGTCAGACCCGGCCACGTCGACGTCGTCGGCGATGCGCGTGACGGTGCCACGGGCCTCCTGGACGTCGAGGCGGTACGTACCGGTGGTGAAGCCGAGCGCGTCGGTGACCCCGAGTGTCAGCGACCCGTCGACGGCGAACGGCCGCGAGGCCAGCACCGTCGGCACGTCGAGCACGCGCAGCCAGACGTGGTCCTCTTCGTGGTCGACGTCATACGCACGGTTGTCGCCGAGCGCCGCGACGATGGGGTCGTCGAGGCGGGAGCGGTTGTACTTCACGACGTCGTTGAGGTCGACCGAGAGCAGGAACTCCCACAGGGCGGTGTAGGCCTGGTCGTCCGCGTAGACCAGGTCGACGATCTCGAGCGCGGTGTCGGAGCCGCGGTCCTCCTTGACGCGCCAGGTGACGTAGCCGTCGATCTCGTCGGAGCCGTCGGGACGGTGCACCGCCGCGCGGACGTCCTTCGCCTTCTGCCCGTCGTGGCCGAGCAGGCCGAACGCGATCGGCCAGGTTCCGGTGTTGCGGACCATCGAGCCGGGGGTGCGGACGTGGAACCGGTCGAAGACCGCCTTGCCCGGGCCGTCGGCCAGCCACTGCGGCGTGACGACCGACACCGTGCCGGAGGTCGGGGCGAGCAGGGGGAGCGCGCGCTCGCGGCGGACGTGCACGGCACGCTCGCGGATGGCGCAGCCGAAGCCGAAGCGGCGGTAGATGGTGCCCTCGGACGCGGTCAGCGACGCGACGGCGTAGCCCTCAGCGACCCCGCGCTCGAGCGCGTGCGTCATCATCCGGCGCAGGATGCCGCGGCGACGCTCGGTCGGGCGGACGGTGACCGCGGAGATCGCCTGGGTGTCGACGGAGGACCCGTCGCCCCAGCTCAGCGCCTTGCGGAACCACGTGAAGGTGCCGGCCGGCCACGTCTCGTCGACGGACCCCGGGAGCGGCTCGCGCACGTAGACCCCGAGGAACGTCTCTTCGTCGGCGATGAAGTGCGACGCCATGCGGGCTGCGCCCTCGGCGTCGGGGTCGGCTTCGTGGAAGCCCATCCCGACGGCCTGCATCCACGCTGCCGTCTCGGCGTTCGGTGCCCCCTTGTCGTCCGTCCCGGGCGCGAACTCGCGCAGCTCGTAGCGGTCGTCGAATGCCTCGTTGCTCACGTTCCGACACTATCGGGACCGGGTGACGTCGTGACAGGCGCGTGGTCGGTCCGGTCGGACTGGAGGCCCGGATCGCGTCCGGCGGACGGGCTGCGGGGTGCGGGTGGCCGGTTCGGGTGCCGGGTTCGGGTGCCGCGGACGCACGGTGCGGGACGTCGGGTGGCGGGCCGCACGGTGCGGGATGCAGGGCGGGCCGCACGGTGCGGGGTTCCGGGTGGCGGGCCGCACGGTGCTGGGTTCGTCAGTGGGGGCGGCGGAGGTGGTTCGGTGCGCGGTCGTGGCGGGGCACGGGGCGGGCAAGTTCGCACGAGTCAGGAGATCCGGCACGGTGCGGTTGTGTGGCTCTGGGCACGAGTTCGCACCGGGAGCGGGAACGCGCACGGAGTTGCCGCCGCTGCACCGTGCGCATGCTCGAGGAACCGGCACGAATGACGAACCCGGCACGGTGCGGTTCCGTGGTCGCGTCCTTCGGGCTCACCCGGAGCCGCACGGTGTGGGGTTCGTGGGTCGGGGCGGCGGAGGTGGTTCGGTGCGGGGTCGTGGTGGGGCACGGGGTGGGCAAGTTCGCACGGGTCGGGCGATCCCGCACGGCATGACGAACCCAGCACCGTGCGATTCCGTGGCCGCTGGCCGCGTCAGTCGGTTGCGCCCCGAGGGGGATCGACGAGCAGCCCGACACGGTCGTCCAGGTAGTCGGCGAGGGGGACCGCGGCGCCGGCGGTCGGGGACCACCGGACCGACGGCACGTCGTCGATGACGACGAGCACGCCCTCGGCGCCGACCAGGGAGTCGTCGACGGCGATCGGGACGGCTCCGTGGTTCACCGTGTCACCGGCACCGAAGTGCCCCTTCGCGGCGGCGGCTCGGTAGGCGCGGCGGACCTCGGCGGAGACCGACTGGTACTGCGACCGACCGGGTTCGGTGACGCGGGTGATCGACCCGGTGGCCCAGACACGGCCGGCGGTCTCGGGGGACGACCCGATCAGGAGTGCTCCGACCCGCCACACCCGGCCGAGGGGTCGCATCGTCGGGTCACGACGGATCCCGAGGACCGCCTTCGGCTGCACGTACTCGCCGAGTGCTTCGTCCGGGACGTCCGCGTCGCGGAGCCGTCGTGCCGCTGCGTCGAGGAGCTCCCGCGCCCGCTGCACTCCGTCCGTCACGTCCACCGAGCCTAGACCGGGTGGTGGCCGTCGTCTCGGTCCTGTTCTCGCTGGTGATCCGCTCGACGTGGTGCGCTGCGCTGCGGCGTCCGTGGCTGGTGTCGGCGCGGCTCGTGCCGGCGCGGCGACGACGCGCGGCACTCACAAAGCCCGCGGTCATCATCACCGCCCCGTACGTCAGGAGCACGCCGGCGACCGCGGGGATGAGCCAGCTCCGCGACCCGTTGACGACCTGGTTGACGATGCCGATCTCCGGCACGGAGTACCAGACCACGCCACGGATCTGCACGGCGGTGACCGGTGCCGGATCGGCCTCGGCGTTGTTGTCGCCCTTGAGCACGAAGGTCCGCTCGCCGTTCGACGACGACGACACCGAGACCACGCGGTGGCTGACGACCGCGGGCTGGCCGGACACGATCTGGTAGGTCACGACGTCGCCGACCCGGATGTTGTCGATCGGGGTCGGACGGACCACGAGCAGCGTCCCCGGCGGCAGGGTCGGCTCCATCGACTGCGTCAGGACGGTGAGTGGCATCGAGCCGGTGGCCTTCGGCACGACGATCAGCACGACCGCCAGGGCAGCGACGAGCAGCAGGAGTCCGGTGCTGAGACCGAGCACGACGGCGTGGACGACGGCGCGCCAGCCGGAGCGCGGGGTGGGGGTGCTCATGCGCCGCATCGGATCGCCGCCCCGTTGTCCTGCGTGAAGAGCGTGACCTTGCCGGTGCCCGCGACGGTGCTCGTGGGGTTGCCGGCGCTGTCGAGCACCTTGACGGTGACGGTCAGCGTGCCAGCGGTGCCGGCGCTCGCGGGGACGTCCGGCGGCGCGATCGTGATGAACGCGGAGTAGTCCTGCGCCTTCTGCCCGACCGGGGTCGAGCCGACGAACGCGCCGTACCAGGTGTCCATCGGCCGGTTCGCGGCGTCCCACCGGATCTCGACGTACCAACCGCCGTGGTCCGTGCAGACCAGCGAGGGCGTGGTGTCGACGGTCGCCGCCGGGGTGGTCAGGGTGAAGCCGCCGGCGACGACGCCCGAGGTCCAGGTGCCGCTCGTGACGGTGAGGTTGACGTTCACCTTGGCGGTCGAGCCGGCCGGGGCCGATGACTGCAGGGTGCTGCGGGTGCACCAGACGGCGGAGGCGCCGGCGGCCAGCTTCGCGCTCATGCTCGGCAGCGACGCCCAGGTGCCGGTGACGGACCCGGTGCCGACGGCCGTGCTCGTGGTGCAGCCCGCGGTCGAGGCGACCGGCCAGGCGACGACGGTGACGGCCTTGGCGAGCGCGGTCGAGCTGCCGGACACGACGGAGACCGTGGTGGTGGCGGTGCCGGCGAGAGTGCCCGAGTCGGTCAGGGTGATCGGCTTCGTCGTCGAGGTGACGCTCGACGAGAACGCCGTGGTGAGGGCGCTCGTGCCGCTGATGGACGCCGCGACCGTGCCGACCGTGGTGCTCGCCGCGGTGGTGCCCGACGCGCTCCACAGTGCCCACGCGGCGCTCGAGGTGCCACCGACGAACACGGCGGTGAGGAGCACGGCGACGAGGAGCCGGAGGCGGCGGTTCATGCGGAGACCTGCGTTCCCGTGACGGTGAGGGTGAAGTCGGTGGTGGCGCCGGCGACGCTCTGCGGGGCGTCGGCGTCGAGCGCCATCTCGAGGCAGGCGATGCCGCTGACCCCGGCCGGCAGGGTGAAGGACCCGGTGCCGGTGTCGAAGGTGGCGAGCCGCGCGCTCGTGCCGGTGAGCCCGGGCACGCACTTCGCGGCCGAGGACACCATCGCGAGGTGGAGCGTCAGCTCACCGGTCGCCGCCGCGACGGACGACTTGGAGGCCGTCGTCGTGACGCGCATGGACAGGGGGATCGAACCGGTGTTCCGCACCGTGAAGGTGCCGGTGGTACTCGTGCCCGGCCCGAGGACCGCGGTGTTCATCGCCGTGGTGCTGCCGACGGTGATGGTCGCCGTGGCGGAGCGCACCGTGGTGGCTCCCGTGCTGGCGGTCCCGTTCCAGAGGGCGTACGTGCCGCCGGCGCCGAGGAGCGCCGTTCCGACCGCGACGACCAGGGCGATCGCGACCGGCCACACCCAGCGGTACCGTCGGGCTGCGCGGTGGCGTCCCGTCGTCCGCGGTGTGGCGGTCATGTGCGTGCTCCTGGTCGTCGTGGTCGGTGGGGTGCGATCGGGGGATCAGGAACCGATCGCGGTCTGGGTCAGCGTGAAGGCCAGCGCGCTGAGGTTGATCGAGCCCCCCTGACCGGTGGTCGCCGACGAGGGGAGCGTCACCGTGAAGACGACCTTGACGGTCGACGTGGACGAGGACGGCGAGACCACGAAGGTGTTCGTGTTCGACGAGGACTGCACGACCGAGGCGCTCGTCGACGTGACGGCAAGCGTCTTCGTCGTCGCGGCGAGCAGCGCGGCGTCGCCGGTGATGCTCTGGTTGGCGTAGGTCAGGTTCGCCTTGAGGTCCTGGCCGGTCGCGCCGATGTTCAGCGTCTGCGTGAACTGGAACGTGTTGCCCGGCACCATCAGGGCCTTCGTCGGGTCGATCGCGGTGGAACGACCGTTCGTGATGTCGGTCCAGGCACCGTCGTTGTTGGCGCTCAGCGTCAGGGTGCCGGCGCTCACGGCGGACGCGGCGCTCGAGGCGCTGGCGTTCCAGAGGGCGAACGTGCCCGCACCGCCGAGGAGGAGTGCGACGCCTGCTGCGCCGGCGATGGCACCGGTGACGATCTTGTGCATGGGGTGGATCCGTTCCTGCGTGCTCGGGGCACGCTGAAGCCCACCGGGGACATTCGGGCGTCGTGTCCGGTGGGGAGGTTGTCATCGACCCAGTGGTTGGAGGGGGTCGCGGCTGACCGGTGCCGAGAACGGTCGCCGGGCCTCGGAGCGCATGCGCTGCTGCTCGGGCGGGCTGGACTCGCTCTGGTGACGACGTTAGCTGTCCCCCAAAGTGCCGACAAGCGAGAACGATCGTTCACCCGGGCCCCAGAACAGGGGTCATTTTTGTCCCCCCTTGGGAGGACACGGTTTGTACCCCGATTTCTGGGTGCGCGCTTCGCGTGCGCAGGGCGATCGCGGAAGGAATGCCGGTATGCACCGCGTCGTTGCACCGTCCGGAAACGAGGAGGGCCCATGGACATCGTGCGCTGGTTGTTCGACGCGCAGATCGTCATCGGCGACCAGACGGTGCTCTGGCGCGAGGTGATCGGCAACGTCTTCGGGCTGCTCAGTGCCCTCGGTGGCATGCGCCGGAAGGTCTGGGCCTGGCCGGTCGGACTCGTAGGCAACGCCCTGCTCCTCACCGTCTTCATGGGTGCGCTCTTCGACACCCCGAACCCCGTCAACCTGCTCGGGCAGGCTGGCCGCCAGGTCATGTTCATCATCGTGAGCATCTACGGCTGGTACCGGTGGACGCACCGCCCCGAGGACGCGACGACCGTGATCGAGCCGCGCTGGGCCTCCTGGCAGACCCGTCTGCTGCTCGTCGTCGGCATGGTCGGCGGCACCGCCCTGCTGACCCCCGTCTTCCGCGCGCTCGGGTCGTACGAGCCGGTGTGGAGCGACGCGTGGATCTTCGTCGGATCGCTGCTCGCTACGTACGGCATGGCGAAGGGGTGGGTCGAGTTCTGGCTCATCTGGGTGGCGGTCGACCTGGTCGGCGTGCCGCTGCTGTTCTCGGCCGGGTACTACGCCTCCGGGTTGATGTACGTCTTCTACGGCGTCTTCACGCTGACCGGGTTCTTCGTGTGGATGCGCCAGCGGGTCCGCCCGCCGGCGGCGCCCGTCACCGTCGGCTGACCGCCGTGATCACGACGCGCTGACGCGGCCCGGAGCACGGCCCCCGCTCTGGGACGAGACAAACGGCCCGGAATGCGCTGCAATGGTCGGATGGAACCCCTGCACGGCGAACGCGTCGAGGACGACGAGTCCCTCGCAGAGCGCACGGTGCGCGCGGCCATCCGTGCCTACCGGCTGCACCCGTTCGACACCGTCGACGCGGCTGTCGTCGCCGAGGTGGCCGGTATCCCGCTCGAGACCGTCGAGCGGCTGTTCCCGACCTGGCACGCCCTGCTCCTGGTCACCTACGACCGGTGGGCGCAGCTGCGGGGGACCCGGCGGAAGAACCCGCCGACGTGCACGATCGAGCACGTCCGCCTGACCCTGGCCGAGGACGTCGCCGACCCCGGGCTCGTCCGGGTGCTCGCGGGGCTGATCACCGTGGCCAGCTCGGAGTCCGGGTTCGCCGAACTGTTCCGCAAGCGGTTCGAGGAGTACGCCGAGCAGCTGACCGTCGGGCTGCAGCGCGACTTCGACAAGGGCTCGGAAGAGGCCGGCATCCCCGCGTACCAGGCTGCGACCCAGCTGCTCTCGGTCTACGAGGGGCTGCAGATCCAGATGCTGGTCCGCCCGCACATCGACGTCCTGGTCGAGTTCGACCGCGCGGCGAACACCCTGCGCCAGGGATGGAAGCGGCACGCCGTCCCGTCGTGGGACCTCGACGAGGCACCCGTCCGCGTCTGAGCGCAACGGCAAGCTCTCCGGCTTGGAAAGTGCTTGCCAAACTGGAAAGTCCTTGCAACACTGGTGTCAACGAGAGGGGACACCATGGAGGACACCACCGCACGACCCGGACCCGCCGAGGCGGCCCGACTGCTCGACCAGGCGGACCGGATCGGCCGACGTGCGCACGACGCCGTCCGCTGGCCGTACGTCACGTTCATCACCGCGCTCGGCGTCGCGACGTCGCTCGGCACGCTCGGCATGGGGCTCACGACCGGGGACGCGTTCGCCGCCGTCTACGTCGGCACCCTCGTGGCCCTGTTCGCCCTGGTGGTGTTCTTCATGGTGAGCATCCGCGGCCGCTCGGCCTTCGCCCGGAGCCGCCGCTGGACCGTCTACATCGCCAGCTGGGCGGTCACCTACCTGGCGGCGATCGCCGTGGTCGGGTGGGTGCACGGCTCGGTGCTCTGGTCGGGCATCACCTCGGGGCTGGTACTACTGGTCGCCCTGGTGTGCGCGGCGCGCGAGGCCCGCTCGTGAGCACCACCGACCGGGTGCACCCGCGGCACGAGCTCGACGACCTGCTGCAGCACCCCGTGCGCTTCTCGGTGATCGCCGCCCTGACCCGTGCCGGCACCCTGGGGTTCCGCGAGGTGCGGGACGCGGTCGAGGTCAGCGACTCGGTGCTGAGCAAGCAGGTCTCCGCGCTCGAGGCGGCCGGCTACGTGTCGGTGGGGAAGGGGTTCGTGGGCAAGACACCCCGCACGTCGATCACCCTGACGGCGTCGGGTCGGGCCGTCTGGGCCGCCCACCTGGACGCGCTCCGCCGCATCGCCGCCGGCTGATCGGTGGGGATCAGCCCCGCCGCCCCCGCCGCCACGACAGCATCTGCCGCACCGTCACCTTCGACCCGTACTGCGCGACCGAGTGCCGGAACAGGTGCTCCGCGAACCACAGCAGCAGCCCGGCGACGACGAACACCTCGACGATGCAGACCACCGACTCTGTCACGGTCAAGGCCCCGACGGCGTTCCGCACCATCGCGGTGATCGGGGTGAAGGTCGGGAAGTACGTGAAGAACTGCGCGACGGGCGACGTCGGCGTCGTCATCACGAAGAACGCCGCGTACAGGGGGATGATCAGCGCGAAGATCGCTGCCGACTGCAGGGCCGAGGCGTCCTTGATCGACGGGACGGCGGCCCCGACGGCGACGAACAGCCCGGACGCCAGCAGCACCCCGCCGACGAGCAGCAGCGCCCCGGTCACCATCCGCCACGGGTCGACGGTCAGCCCACCGAGCTGCGACGACACCAGCGGCAGGGCGACGAGCAGCCCGACCAGCCCGGGCACGACGAACACGCTGACCTGCACGAAGCCGACGAGCAGCATCGCGATGACCTTGCCGCGGATCAGGTCGCCCGCGGTCACCGTGGTCAGGATCATCTCGGAGATGCGGTTCTCCTTCTCCTCGACCACGACGGTGACCATCCGGGCGGCGAGCAGGATGACGAGCCCGAAGAACGCGGCGACGAACAGGAACGGCGGCACGACGGACAACCAGCCCGGTGCAACCCGGCCGTCGGCGTAGGTGGTGACGTCGGTGGCGGGCGGACTGCGGAGCAGCTCCACGGTCTCGGGGTCGTCGACCGACGCGGCGACGCTCTGCTCGAGCACCCGCTCGGCCAGCGACGAGTAGACCCCGTTCGCGAAGAGTCCGCGGTCGGCGGCGTCGACCCGGATGGCCGTCGTGGACGGCGACGACGGGAACACGATGAAGGCGTCGAGGGCACCGGATCGAACGGCTGCACGGTCGGCGGCGGCCTCGGTGGAGGGGGTCCCGCCCCACTTCGCGGCCACGGACTCCGACACCAGGCCGGACTCGTCGACGTAGTGGAACGGGGTCTTCGTGGCCGACGACCCGGACACCACGGAGTTGGTGCCGGCTGCCTGTCCGATGCCCACGAGCAACGAGACGACCACGATGACGACCGGCAGCGCGAGGGTGCCGATCCAGAACGCGGGCTTCTTGACCGCGCGGACGAACTCGAACCGGACGACCGTGCCGAGGTTGCTCATGCCGCTGCCCCGTCGGTCGACGCCGCAGCCAGGGCGTCGTGCCCGTAGACCTGCACGAAGATCTCGTCGAGCGGGATCCGGCGCATCTCGAACGCGGTGACGTGCACCCCGGCCGCGACCAGTTCTGCCAGGACGTCCGCACCGTCCGGAGCGGCGGCCTGGGTCGGGACGAGGTAGGCGACGTGCCCCTCGTGGCGCGCGAGCCGGTACAGCGGTGACTTCGGTACGGGGCCGTCGAGCCCGACGCGGGCGACGGCGCCGCCGAAGGCGTCCTGCACGTCGGGCACGGATCCGTACGCGGCGGCCCGGCCGTCCTTGAGCAGCAGGATGCGGTCGCAGAGTCGTTCGACCTCGTCCATGTGGTGCGTCACGAGGACCACGGTCGCCCCGTCGGCCTTCCGTTCGTCGACCAGGTCGAGCAGGAGCCGCCGGTTCACGGGGTCGAGGCCCTTGGTCGGTTCGTCGAGGATGAGCAGCCGCGGCTGGTCCATGATCGTGATGCCGAGCTGCACCTTCTGCTGCTGCCCGCCGGACAGCTTGTCGACGCGCAGCTTCGCGCGGTCGGCGAGCCCCACCCGGGCCAGGTAGTCCATGCTCCACGCGGTCGCCTCGGCACCGCGGAGCCCGCGCAGGCGCCCGAAGTAGGTCATCACGTCGATGACGGACTCCTTGCGGTACAGCCCGCGCTCTTCTGGCAGGTAGCCGATGCCGCCGGTGGCCGGTCGGTAGGGACGGCCGTCGATCGTCAGCGTGCCCGCCGTCGGGGTGGTGATGCCGAGCAGGGCCCGGATCGTCGTGGTCTTGCCGGAGCCGTTGCTGCCGAGCAGCCCGAACGTCTCGCCGGGGGCGACGTCGAACGACAGCCCGTCGACCACGTTGCGGTCCCCGAACCGCATCACGAAGTCCTGCACGCTGATGCTCGCCCCGCTCATGCGGCGACCCTACCGGGACTTCCTTCCCAGAACGGCCGCGATGGGATGCGAGAACGGGCGTACCTGGTCGGAACTCTCGACCCGGTACGCCCGTTTCCGCCGGGTACGCCGGGTACGCCAGGTTCCGCGGGCAGACGCGGGCAGACGACGGACGGGAGGCGCGGTGCCAGCTGGCACCGCGCCTCCCGTCCGTCGTCCGGTCGCGCCCAGGGCGCGGGTCGCGTCAGGAACGCAACCAGGCCGTCCCCACGCCCGACAGGGCGCCGTCGACCACGGGGGCCGAGGCGAGCAGCAGCTCGCCGGCCGGCAGCGCGAAGGGCTCGTCGCCGAAGACCGTCACGCTCGTCCAGCCGTTCGGCCGACGGAACGCGAGCACGTCGTCACGGCCGGTCTCGATCCACTCGAGCTGTTCCTCGGACTGCAGCTGGCCACGCAGGCCGAGCGCCTTCCGGTACAGGTTGAGCGTGGAGTCGGGGTCGGCGTCCTCGGCCTCGACGCTGGAGTCGGCGAACCACGCCGGCTGCGGCAGGTGCGAGCCGTCCGGACCGAAGCCGAACGACGAGCCGGTGCGCGTCCACGGGATCGGCACGCGGCAGCCGTCACGACCGACGTCGACGCCCGGGTTGCGGAAGAACGCCGGGTCCTGGCGGTCGGCGTCGGGGATGTCGCCGACCTCGTGCAGGCCGAGCTCCTCGCCCTGGTACAGGTAGGCGGAGCCGGGCAGGGCGAGCTCGAGCAGCGTCGCGGCCTGTGCGCGACGCAGGCCGAGCGACCGGTCGAGCGCGTCCTGCGAGCCACCGGCGAGCAGCCACGCGCTGCCCTGCTTGTCGGTGCCGCCGGCGCGGGGCGGCAGGGCGTAGCGGGTGGCGTGCCGGACGACGTCGTGGTTCGAGAACACCCACGTGGTCGACGAGCCGGACTGCTCGGCGAGGCCGAGGTTGAACTCGATGATGGTGCGGAACTGGCCGGCGTCGAAGTCAGCCTCGAGCAGGTCGAAGTTGAACGCCTGACCGAGCCCCTCGGCGCTGGCGTAGCGGGCGCGGCGGTGCGCGGGGACCCAGGCCTCGGCGACCGCGGTGCGGGCCGGCGTGTACTCGTTGAAGACCGTCCGCCACTCGGCGTAGATCTCGTGCACGTCGTCGCGGTCCCAGAGCGGGTGCGTGCCGTCCTTCGGCATCTCGGCGAGCTCGGCCCAGGTGGGCAGGGTCTCGCCCAGGTCCTTCGCCAGGCCGTGGGCCACGTCGATGCGGAACCCGTCGACGCCGCGGTCGGACCAGAAGCGCAGGGTGTGCAGGAAGTCGTCGCGGACCTCGCGGTTCGCCCAGTTCAGGTCGGGCTGCTCCTTCGCGAAGCTGTGCAGGTACCACTGGCCGTCGCCGACGGCGGTCCAGGCCGGGCCGCCGAAGATCGAGATCCAGTCGGCGGGGGCTTCCTCGCCGGACGGTCCGCTGCCGTCGCGGAACACGTAGCGGTCGCGGGCGGGGGAGCCCTTGGGTGCTGCGAGTGCCTCGCGGAACCACTCGTGCCGGTCGCTCGTGTGGTTCGGGACGACGTCGACGATCACCCGGATGCCGGCGGCGTGCAGTGCCTCGACCATCCGGTCGAAGTCGTCGAGGGTGCCGAGGCGCGGGTCGACGTCGCGGTAGTCGTCGACGTCGTAGCCGCCGTCGGCCAGGGCGGACGGGTAGAAGGGGCTGAGCCAGACGGCCTCGATGCCGAGCGAGGCCAGGTAGGGCACCCGCTCGGTGATGCCGGGCAGGTCGCCGATGCCGTCGCCGTTCGCGTCGGCGAACGAGCGGGGGTAGATCTGGTAGACGCTGGCCTGGCGCCACCAGGTCTCGTCGTGCGAGGTGGTGGCGGGCTGGGCGAGGGTGTCGGTCACGTCGGGCCTTTCGTTCGAGGGGTGTGTGTCGGTCACTTGATGGCGCCCTGGGTCACGCCGGCCATCACCCACCGCTGGGTGACGAGGTAGACGATGATCGCCGGGGCCATCGCCATCAGGTACGAGGCGAACGACACGTTGTAGTTGTTGCTGAACTGCGTCTGGAACATCTGCTGCAGCACCGGCAGGGTCTGCAGCGCCGGATCGGAGGTGATCAGCGACGGCATCACGAAGTCGTTCCAGGACGCGAGGAACGCGAAGATGCCGACGGTGGCGCTCATCGGTGCCAGCAGCGGGAACACGAGTCGCCAGAACACCTGCCCCGTGCTCGCACCGTCGATGCGTGCACTCTCCTCCAGCTCCGCCGGGATCGACCGCAGGAAGGCCGTGAAGAGCAGCACGCTGAAGGACAGCTGGAACATGACGTGCAGGATCGCGACGCCGAGCGGGTTGTCCAGGTGCGCGAGCCCGGTGAGCTTCACCTGCGACAGTGCGAGCACCGGGAACGGCAGGAACATCGCCGCGAGCAGGTAGAAGAACGACCAGCGGAAGAGCCGTCGGTCCCAGTTCCGGGCGATCGCGTAGGCCGTGAACGAGGCGAGCAGGATCGTGCCGACGACGGTGATCGCGGCGACGAACACCGAGACCCCGAACGCACGCGGGAAGTCGGTCAGCTGCCACGCCTGCACGAAGCCGTCGACGCTGAACGGTGCCGGCAGTGAGAACGCGTTGCCGTCGACCGCCTGGCCGGTGGTCTTGAACGCCATCGTCAGGGTGACGTACAGCGGCACGAGCACCGACAGCGCACACAGCACGAGGACGACGGTGACGGGCCAGTTGGAACGACCGCGGCCGGCCTTGCCCGAGCCGGAGGACCGGTCGGCGTCGACGGAACGGATGCTGCCGGTGGCGGTGGTCCCCGGTCGCAGGGGTGCTTGCAGGGACATCAGAGCGCTGCCTTCCCGCGGGTCGCCCGCAGCTGGATCACGGCGATGACGACCGCGATGACGAAGAAGATCGTGGCGTTCGCCATCTGGTAGGCGTAGTCGCCGCCGTTGAAGCCCTTGAAGATCGACATCGCGACACTGGTGGTCGAGGTGCCGGGGCCGCCGTCGGTCAAGCCGACGATGATGTCGTACGAGTTCAGGAAGTTCTTGAACCCGATGACCAGGTTGATCAGGATGTAGCCCGCCGTCAGCGGTGCGGTGATCGAGACGAGCTGCCGCCACGCGCTGGCACCGTCGAGGGCGGCCGCCTCGTACACCTCGCCGGGGATCGAGAGGACGCCGGCGATGTAGATGAGGAGCGTCGACGGGATCGCCTGCCAGGCGGTGACGACGACGATCGCCAGCCAGGCCAGGTCGGGGTTCGCCAGGATGCTCTGCTCGAGCGGCCCGAAGCCGATCGCGGTGGCGAAGGCCGGCAGGCTGTTCGCGAACAGGAACGAGAACACGTAGGCGATGACGATGCCCGAGATCACCATCGGCAGCACGAACACCGCACGCAGCGCGATCTTGCCGCGGATCTTCGACGTCAGCGCGATGGCGAGCAGGAACGCGATCGCGTTCACGACGATCACGGTGACGAGTGAGAAGCCGAGCGTGAACAGGTACGCCTGCAGGATCGCGGGGTCGGAGAACACCGCGATGTAGTTGGTGAGCCCGGTGAAGCGGAACTCGCCGAAGCCGACGGAGTTCGTGAAGCTCAGCACGATGCCCATCACGGCCGGCAGCGTGATGGCGAGCGTGAAGAGCACCAGGGTGGGCAGCAGGAACGCCAGGAAGAGCGGGTCGACGCGGGGCTTGCGTCGTCCGTCCCGTCGTCCGGCCTGGAGGCCCGGTGCGGCCCCGCGACGGCGGCGGCGGTCCGCCGTCGTGATGGATTCGGTGGTCGTGGTTGCCATTCGGACGTCTCCTTACGCGGCCGTGCGGAGCGCGAGACGCGCCCAGTCGGCGTCGAGGGTGCGGAGCTGGCGCTGCGGGTCGCCGCCGAAGGCGATCGACTGCGCGTAGTTCGCGACCGGGATCTCGGCGGGGATGAGCTGCGAGGCGCCGAGGTAGAAGGCTGCGTCGTCGTAGTACGACTGCATGCCACGGAGGGCGGGGTTCGACGCCGGGGGAGCGTCCTTGCGCACGCCGAAGCCGTTGTTGTCCGCGTTGTACTTGTCGTTGACCTGCTTGGTCATCAGGAACGACAGGAACTCGCGGGCGGCCTCCTGCTTGCGCGACGCCTCCGGGATCCAGAGCGCCAGGTCGACGTTCACGCGGACCTTGCGGTCGGCCGGGTCGTCGGTGACGGGGAGCGGGAAGGTGCCGAGGTCCATGTCCTTCGTGGTCTTGGCGATCTCGCCGAGGGCCCACGGCCCCTGCAGGTACATGCCCGCCTTGCCCTGGGCGAAGGCGAGGTTGCCGTCGCCGTACCCGCGGCTCGCGGCGCCGTCCTGGTGCCAGGCGCGGAGCTGCACCATGCGCTCCATCGGCTTCCGCAGGTCGCGCTCGAACGAGACGGCGGATCCCTTGCCGACGTTCGTGCCCTCGCGCCGGAGTGCCTCGAAGGTCGCCGGGGTGTCGATCATGCCGCCGATCGAGTAGTCGAACATGCCCTGGGCGATCGTCCAGTTGTCCTTGAACGTGCCGTAGATCGGCGCGATCCCGGCCTTGGTCAGGCGCTCGCACACGTCGGCGAACTCGCTCCACGTCGTCGGGACCTCGAGCCCCTGCTGCGCGAAGAGCGCCTTGTTGTAGATCACCGACGCCGCCGTCACCGAGTACGGCAGGGCGCTCTTCCGGCCGGGGTAGTCGGCGGTCTGCTCCATGAGCGGCCACAGGTCGGGGTTGATGGTGTCGGCCTGCGGCAGGTCGGACAGGTCGGTCAGCGCGCCGTGCTCGACGAACGGCACGACCGAGAAGTTGTAGTTCCAGCAGCCGAGGTCCGGCGGCCGGTTCCGCACGAAGTTCGCGGACATGCTCGAGGTCGAGTCGCGCACGACCCGGACCTTCGACTGGCTCTGGTGGAACTGCGCGATGACGTCGTCGAAGTAGCCGATGACCTCGGGCTTCGACACGTAGAACGTGATGGTCTCCGGCTTGGCGCTCGAGGACCCGATCGGGGCGCATCCGGCGAGCGCGAGGCCCGCCCCGATGCCGCCCGCTCCCAGCAGGAACCCGCGTCGGCTGACCGATGCTGCGCTCCTGGCGGTGGCGTGTGCTTGCACGTCGTCTCCGTCCGTCCGGACCCGGCGTCCCTGCCGTTCCGTCCCGCGAGCGGCTCCGATGCTGCCCGCGGAACTAAATGTAGCGAGAAAATCTAATTCCGCAAGGAACTCGTCGCGCGATAGGGTCACGACATGCCGCCACCCCGTGGAACGAGCGCAGAGACGCTGCTCGCGTACGCCTTCGACTCGTCCGCGTTCACCGCGACCGAGGCGATCGACGCCACCGGCCTGACCCGGTCGACCGTGCTCGGGGCGGCCGAGGAGCTCGTGCGGCTCGGCTGGCTCCGCGAACTCGACGATGCCCGGGCCGCGGGGGAGTACCGGATGGGACGCCCCGCCCGCCGCTACGAGCTCGACCCGGTCGCCGGGGTCGTCGTCGGTGTGGACGCCGGCCAGCACCGGGTCACCGCCTTCGTCGCCGACCTGCGCGGCACGGTGCTCGGTCGCGCCGAGGGGTCGCTCGGAGAATCAGGCCTCGACGTGCCCGTTCGACTCGGGGTCCTCGCCGACACCGTGGCCGCCGCCCTCGCCTCGGCCGACGTCGACCGCACCCGGGTCCTGGTCACGGTCGTGGGCATCCCGGCGCCGGTCGACGCCGCCGGGGCCTCGCCCGACGACGGCGGCTTCTGGGTCCGGATGAACCCGGGGTTCGCCGACGCCGTGCCGGACGGGCGGGTGCTCGTCGAGAACGACGCGAACCTCGCCGCGCTCGCCGAGCGGCCGTCCTCGGGTGACGCCTCGTTCGCGGCGCTGCTGTCCGGCGAACGCTTCGGCGCGGGCCTCGTCGTCGATGGGGTCCTGCTGCGCGGTGCCCACGGTGGTGCCGGGGAGATGCGGGTGCTCGAACTCGTCGAGGGTGTCGGCTCCTCCGACGGCATCGGCGCGGTCGCCCGCACCTTCGTGGCCGACGCCGTCGTCGCGGGGCACATCCCCGCGGACGCCGCGCTCGCCGCTGACGCCGCCCTGGTGTTCGAGGCCGCACGGAGCGGTGATCCGGTCGCGCGCACGATCGTCGACCGTCTGGGGGACCGCCTGGCCCGGGTCTGCATCCTGCTCGCGAGCCTGCTCGACATCGACCGCGTGGTGGTCGCCGGCGCGATCGCCCAGCCCGCGGTCGCCGTGATCGACCGTGCGCGCGAGCTGCTCGCGAAAGGGCACTTCGACCCGGTGCCGGAACTCGTCGCGTCGTCGCTCGGGGCCGACGTCGTCGTCATCGGGGCCGTGGCCCACGCGGTCGACGCGGTGCGGGCCGACCCGCTGTCGTTCCCGGTGCTCAGTCGGGCAGCGGCACCTCGAGGCTCCGGTCCCACGGTTCCGTCCAGCCGAGTCGGTCGAACAGTGCATCCAGCAGCATCGCGGTGAAGCCCCACACCAGGTGCTCGTCCCCGTCGGCCTCGATGGTGAACGCCGGTCCGCGCCACTCCTGACCACTGCGGCGGATCACGGTCACGCCGCGGTTCGCCGGGTCGAGCAGGTCGGCCACGGGGACCCGGAACACCGCCGCCGACTCGTGCTCGTCGACGACGCGGATCGGTGAGGGGTCGCGCCACCAGCCGATGACGGGCCGGACCAGGTGGTTCGAGAACGCCAGGGGCACGGCTGGCAGGGCGCCGAGCACCTCGACGCCAGCGGGGTCGAGCCCCGTCTCCTCCTGTGCCTCGCGGAGGGCGGCGGCGACGGCGTCCGCGTCACCGGGGTCGATGCGTCCACCGGGGAACGCGACCTCGCCGGCGTGCGCGCGCAGGGTCGTGGCCCGGGCGAGGAGCAGGACGTCGAGGTCCCGCGGGACACCGGGCGCTGCCGCCGGTCGGTCGCTCGGCGTGTGGTCGAGCGCGCCGAACAGCATCAGGACCGCGGCCCGACGTGGTGAGGCCGTGCCGCCGGGTTCGACGAGCGGCCCACCGTCACCCCAGCCGTCCGCTGCGACCGCCGCGAGTGCAGCCCGTACCGATCCGTCGTGCGTCACCCGTTCACCCTAGGTGCGCGCCACCGAGCGGCCCCGCGGCAGCGTCGCACCGGACGCCTCACTGGGCGTTGTTCGAGTGCCGCCTGAGAGCCGCACAGGTGGGAACTGTGCGAACCGGAAGCGCCTCGGTGCCCCGTTCGCAGCGGGCCGCCGCCACGATTGCACCGTCCGCCGGGAGGCCCCATGTTCCACGATCTGCTCCGACCCCTGTTCCACGTCGCCGTCGTCGCGCCGACCGTGCTCGTCCCGGTCGACGTCGCCGCGGGGCTCCTCACCGTCGCCGCGCTGCTGCCGGCGTTCGGTCGTCACTCCCGGCATCCGGTCCGGGGCCTGCTCTGGCGACTCGGCGCCGTGGCCGTCGGCGCCGCGATCGGGCTGGTCGCGGTGTGGTGGTTCGGGGACGTGCAGGACCTGTACGGGGTGTCGTTCACCCCGATCACCCGGATGTGGGTGGCCCTTGCCTTCGGTGGAGTCGGGCTCCTCGTCGTGACGGTCGTCCAGGGCGGCTGGCTCCGCCGCGTGCTCGGCGTGCTCGCGGCGGTGGCGGTGGCCCTGGCCGCCGTCCTCGGCGTCAACGTCGACTTCGGGGCGTACCGCACCATCGAGCAGGCCGTGACGACCGATCCGTACCCGTCGGGTCCGCTGGGACACGAGACGGGGGTGGGGCGCGCCTCCAGTCCGGTGGTGGACCCGGCCACTTGGCGGGCGCCCGCCGACATGCCGCGACGCGGGAAGGTGCTCTCGGTCACCATCCCGTCGACCGTCTCCCACTTCCACGCACGGCCGGCGGTGGTGTACCTGCCGCCGGCCGCCCTGACCGAGCGACCACCGACCCTGCCGGTCGTGATCAGCCTGGCCGGGCAACCCGGGCAGCCGAGCGACATGTTCCAGGCCGGTCGGCTCGGCGCGGTGATGGACGCGTTCGCCGAGGCCCACCACGGACTCGCCCCGATCGTCGTCGCGCCGGATCAACTCGGGGCACCGGACCGGAACCCGATGTGCGTCGACTCGTCCCTCGGCCGTTCCGCGACGTACATCATGACCGACACCACGAACTGGATCCGGCAGCACCTGCGCGTCGGGGCAGCGCCCTCGGCCTGGGGCATCGTCGGGTTCTCGCAGGGAGCCACGTGTGCCATGCAGTTCTCCACCGCACACCCGGACGTGTTCGGCACGACCTTCGCGATCTCAAGCGAGCTGGCACCCCTGAACGGCTCCGTCCAGCACAGCATCCGGTACGGGTTCGGCGGCTCGGCCTCGCGGTACGCCGCGGCGGCACCACGGGCGATCATGCGGGCGCACGGGCCGTACCCCGGGCACCTGACGGTGTTCGCCTACGGCGGTGAGGACGCCCCCTACGTCGCCTCGACCACCGCGCTCCGCACGGCTGCGGAGGCCGCCGGCATGCGGACCCGGCTGTTCGTGTCCGAGGGCTCCGCCCATGACTGGAACACCGTCCGCTACGCCCTGCGCGTCGGGATGCCCGGCGTCATCGCGCACCTGGGCCTGCGGTGAGCGCGGCCCTCGCGTGGGCGCATCCGAGACGGCTCGTGCCGGCAGCCCGTCGGTACCCGCTGACGAGCGTGGTCTCCGCCCTGACGATCGTCGCCGGCATCGCCGCCGTGGTGCTCCGATGCCTCGGCACGAAGGACGGTCGCACGCCCGACACGCTCGGCGGGACGATGGGCCCGCTCGGCGTGGTCGCGGTGACGAGCAGCGTCGTCGGGTTCCTCGTCACCTTCGTCGCCGTCGTGGTCTGCACCGCGGCGTCCGAACGGCTGCTCGGCTGGCGGCGCACCCTGCTCGCGATGGTCGTCACGACCGTGGTGGGGACGGGGCTCGGCGCCCTGCTGCAGCTGTTCGACGGCGCCCCGGCGAACCGCGGCTTCCTCGTGCACCTGGGACACGTCGGCCCCTGGACCTGGATCGTCGGGACCATCGTCACCGCGAGCGCGTTCGCCGGCGCGCTGTGGCGACGCCGGATCCGGGTGGTGTCGATCGCCGTCGTCGCGGCACTGCTGCTCTACGCCGGACACGCGTCCGACCTGCACGCTGCGCTCGCCCTGGTCGTCGGCCTGGTGCTCGGCCGCGTGCTGCGACGGTCGCCGGTGCGGAGCGGCTGGACCCGGAGCTCCTCACGCGAGACCCGGGTGCTGCTGGTGGCCGCGGTGACCGTGTCGGCCGTCGGGCCCGTCCTCGCGCTCGTCACCGGTGCCCAGTTCGGGCTGCTCGCCCCGCTCGCCGTGGTGCTCGACACCGGGCCGACCGGACGGATGCCGCACTGTTCGGTGACCGGGGTGACCGCCAGCTGCGTCCGGGCGCTCGCCGAGGTGCACCCGCACGGCCTGTTCCACTCGCTGCTGGCCGTGATGCCGCTCGTGGTCCTGGCGGTCGGCGCCGTGGGACTCCGGCGGGGGAGCCGGTTCGCACTGTGGCTCGTCGCGACCGTCGACCTGGTCTCCGGCGTCGCGACCGCCGTCTCCTACGGGGTGCTGCCCGAACGCCACCACGCCGTCGTGCAGCGCCTGGCGTCGGACCACCTCGCGGTCTCGCTCTCGATCGCCGCGTCGGTGCTGGTGCCGATCGCGACCGCCGTGGTGCTCGTCCTGCGCCGCGCGGACTTCCCGGTCCGGACCGACCAGCGACGACTCCGGACCTTCGTCCTGACGGTCGCGGGTTCGGCCGTGGTGCTCGCGGTCGTCGTCGTCGGTGTCGCCGTGGCTTCGGGCGACAGCGTGCGCGAGCCCCTCCACCTGGCGCTCGCCGTGCTCGGCCCGATCGCCCCCGTGACCCTGCCGACGCACCTGGCGCAGGCCGACCCGGCGCTGCGGTTCGTCGTGGGTGTCTCCGGCCCGCTCCTGTGGCTCGCCGTGGCGATCGCCGCGGTCCGGCCGACCGGGGCCGGGCGCTCGGACAGCGACCTCGACGGGCAGGACGCCGCACGGGTGGCCGCTCGGGCCCTGCTGGTCGCGGGCGGGGGTGACACCTTCGGGTGGATGACCACCTGGCCCGGCAACGAGTACTGGTTCACCGAGGACGGCCGCGCCGGTGTCGCCTACCACCGCACCGGCAGCGTCGCCGTGACGACCGGTGGCCCCTTCGGACACGAGGACGCGCGGCTGGCGGCACTCGAGGGCTTCGCACGGGCCGCGGACGACCACGGCTGGACGCCCGTCTTCTACGGCATCGACGCCACCCTCGGCGCGGCACTCGCCCGACTCGGTTGGACGACGCTCCCCGTGGCCGAGGACGCCGACCTCGACCCGCGCACCTGGACGACGACGGGCAAGCGCAAGCAGGACGTCCGCACGGCCGTCAACAAGGCCGCACGATCCGGCACCACCGCGCTCTGGTCGGACTGGGCCTCGCTGCCCGGCTCGGTCACACGCCAGATCGAGGCGATCTCGGAGGAGTGGGTCGCCGAGCGCGAACTGCCCGAGATGGGGTTCACCCTGGGCGGGATCGACGAGATGCGCGACCCCGCTGTCCGGACGCTCGTCGCACTGGGCGGGGACGGCACGGTGCTCGCCGTCACCAGCTGGCTGCCCGCCTACCGCGCCGGGCAGGTGGTCGGGTGGACGCTCGACGTGATGCGCCGCGCGCCGGACGCCCCGAACGGTGTGATGGAGTTCCTGGTCGCGAGTGCGGTCGACCGGATGCGCGCCGACGGTGCCGAGCGGCTCAGCCTGTCCGCCGCCCCGCTCGCGTCGTCGGCCGAGCCGCAGGGTGCCGGCCGGAGCGGCGTCGAATCGTTCCTCGATGTCGTCGGCGGTGCGCTCGAGCCCGTCTACGGGTTCCGCTCGCTGCTGCGCTTCAAGGCGAAGTTCGGCCCCGACCTGCACCCGCTGGTGATGGCGTACCCGGACCCGGTGGCGCTGCCCACGATCGGCGTCGCGATCGTCCGTACCTACCTGCCGGGGCTGTCTCTGCGCCAGGCGGTGGCGATCGTGCGGGAGCGGCGTCCGGCGCACGGGGTCCGGGCCGAGCAGCCGGGGGAACGGGTCGGCTGACCCGGACGGTTCCCCAGCGCCGTCGGTACGTTCGGAGCATGGGAACCGAACGGGCCGACGGACCGGCCGTGGACGAGCACGATCCGTACGAACGCCGCCCCGGTTACGTCACGAGTGCCGACGGCCGGACCGACCGGATGACCTCAGACATGTTCGTGGGCATCGCGGTCGGCTTCGTCCTGGTGATGGTCTTCGGGTTCTTCCAGCTCGTCGAGTGGATCGCGATCGGAGCGGCCGTGGTCATCGGCGCGGCGGTGTGGTTGGTCCTGCGCAGCCGGCGACGGCGTGCAGATCGCCGCGCTGGTCGGTCGCCGGACGCCGTCCCGCGTGCTCGGGACCGGGCGATCGCCGAAGCGAACGGCGGTCGCCGGTTCTTCGTCGCCCAGAACCCGGTCGTCGTCATCGTGATGGGGGCGATCTTCATCGGTGTCGCGGTCGCCCCGCTGCTGTTCGGAGGATTCTCCATCGGCCGGATCGTGACCGGGGTCATCGTCGTCGCGAGCGGCGTCGTCTGCATCGTGCAGGGGATCGGCACGCTGCGGGTGCGTCGTCGGGAGCGCAGCGGGGGCTGAACCCTGGTCGTCAAGCATCTGGGGGCCGGTGGAGGTCTGCGGCTCGACGAACGGCGGCCCCGAGACCTGCCAGACCTACTGGCCCTGGGAAGCCTGACGCGTCGTCGACGCGACCACAGGGCGGACGGGAGGCGCGGTGCCAGCTGGCACCGTCCCTCCAGGCACGGCCGCCTCGGGTGGTCTTCCGGGCGTCAGGGCGAGGGCTCGCGCGACCAGTAGTCCGCTCGGACCACGAGAAGTTCGCCCTGGACCTCCGACGTCAGATTGACGACGCGGGGATCCCACAGCGTCCCGGGCAGCTTTGCGAACGGCTCGGTGCCCAACGTCGTCGACAGTTCGGACGGGCTCACTCCCGTCGGCGGCTGCACGGACACGACCGACCAGCATCCACCGGATGCGCACTCCTCGTCCTCGTGGACCACCCTGCTTCCCGCAGGCAGGGGGATCGACGACGACGTCGGCGCGTCGCCTTCCGTCGCCCCCGCGAACAGCAGTGCGGCGCGCAGACCGATGAACAGGACGGCCGCGGCAGCCAAGACCAGAACGGTCACGACGATCGCTCGTCGGGTGTCCGTCCGGTGCCTGGTCACCTCCGCAGCCTAGGCGGCGGTTCGGGCGGACCACCGGACGTCAAGCCGCCGACACCGTGACCGAGCGGCGTTCCATCAGCCGCCATGATCCGCCGAGCAGCGGCGTGAGCGTCACGACCGTGTACACGACCGCGACGACGGCGAAGGTGGCCTCGACCCCCACACCGTCGGCAGCGAGCCCGGCGAGCAGGCCGCCGACGGGGATGCCCGCCCACGCGCCGGCACCGAGCAGGCCGAACACCCGCGCGCGCATGTGCTCCGGGATCCGCTCGAGCTCGACGGCTCCGAGGATCGGGTTGATCGACCCGGCCGCCAGCCCGGACAGCGCAGCCGAGGCGAGCATCCACGGCAGGCCGAGCCCGAGCGCCGGGACCACCAGGGACGGCCCGCCGGCGAGCACGAAGCACAGGGCGAAGACCAACCGCCGTGGCACGCGGTGCGCCACGTACCCGAAGGCGACGGAGCCGAGGAACGCCGCACCCCCGAAGACACCGGTGACGAGCCCGAGCGCCTGCGCGCCGCCGAGCTGCTGGTCGGCGTAGAGCGGCAGGAGCGTGGTCGAGCGTGCGGCGTCGAGCAGGTTCGTCACGAGCACCAGCGCGACCACGAGCCGGAACAGGGGATCGCGGACGCAGAACCGGAACCCGTCGGCGATGTCGCGCCAGTACCCCTGCGACTCCACGGGCTCGCCGGACGCGACCGGCGCCACCGCACCGCGGACCGTCAGCGCCATGAGCATCGCGGCTGCCCCGAAGGCGATCGCCACGCAGGCGAGACCCGGCATCGGACCGAGGACGGCGACCAGGGTCCCGCCGAGGGGCGCTCCGATCAGCACCGACAGCCGTGACGACGCCTCGAAGTGGCCGACGGCACGTTCGAGCGGCACGCCTGCCGCGGTCGCGAGCCCCGGCAGGAGCACCCGTCGGGCGGACTCACCCGGGGTGTCGAACAGCCCGCTGACGAACACGAGCGCGAGGAGCGCCCAGAACGGCAGACCGACGGTCCAGGCGAGCACCGGCATCGCGAGCAGGGTGAGCCCGCTGACGACGTCGGACACGACACTCGAGCGGACGAAGCCGACCCGCTCCACGATGGCACCGCCGAACGGGCCGCCGAGCACGATCGGCACCGTCGCCATGAACGCGGCGATGCCGACGTCGGTGGCGGAGCCGCCACGCGCGAGGACGGCGAACGGCACGGTGATGGTGGTGATGACGTTCCCGACGCGCGACACCACCTGCACCGCGAGCAGTGCGCGCAGTTGCGCCCGGGGGCTCAGCCGCGAGGCCATCGGTATGCCTGGTTCAGCACGAAGACCTGCTCGGAGCCGTCGCCGGCGTGGTGCTCGGCAGCGACACCAGCCCAGCGGTCCACGACGCCGCGGAGTTCCTCGCCCATGTCCTGGAGCTCGGCTGCCGTCAGGCGGAGCACGCGGTCCGAGCTCGAGGACGCCGACACCCACTCGCGTCCGAACGTCGGCGCGAGGTCGACGAACGCCTCGTAGTTCGCGGCGTACACGCGGGCGACCGCGTGGTCGAGGGTGTTGGTGGCGAGCAACCGCTCCGGGTCGTCGAGCGCATCGGCGAGCTCCCACACGGAGGCGTCGTGCGCGGCTCGCCACCAGCGCTCACGTCGGTCCGTGCCCGCGTCGGGAGCGGGTTCGATGAAGCCCGCGGCGGCGAGTCGGGTGCAGTGGTAGCTGATCGTGCCGGGCGCTTCGTCGATCACCTCGCCGATCGTCGCGGCGGTCTGCGGGCCGTTCGCACGCAACAGGCCGAGGATGCGCAGGCGTGTCGGGTGAGCGAGGGCGCGCATCTGGGCGGGGTCGTCGATCCGTCCTTGGGTCATGGTGCGACCCTATACGCACAAGAAGTCTTGTGGAATTGTTTCGAACAGGCGCAACCGTGGGGGGTCCGTACTCAGCGGTCGAGCAGCATCCTGTTGCGCGCATCGATCTGGTCTGCGGTCGCGGGGAAGTAGCTGCTGACACCGATGTGCTCGGCGTCGTGCTGTACCGCGTCGACGACCGGCCGGAGCGCGCGCTCGTAGTCAGCGAATGCCTGCTCGACGTCGCCGTCCGCGTCCCGGAGGGCGTCGTGGAGTGCAGTGGCGCCGATGATGGCGAGCGAGCCGCCCATCCCGGCGGCCGGGGAAGGGCAGTAACCGGCGTCGCCGACGAGTGCGACACGGCCGGACGTCCACGCCGGCATCTTGATCTGGCTGAGCTTGTCGAAGTAGAAGGTCTCGGCGCCGATGGCTTCGTCGACGTGGTCCGAGAACGGCGAACCGGCCCGGAGCATGTGCTCGCGGAGGATGCGCTTCTGTGCCGCTTCGTCGTGGTGGTCGAAGGGGATCTCCTGCTCGGAGCGGAAGCCGAGGACGAGGTCGGTGGTGGTGTCGTACGAGTTGACCAGCATCGTGACGCCCGGTGCGTTGGTGATCCGGGTCGTCTGCGGTTCGATGACGAGGTCGTCGAGGATGGCGACGGAGAAGTACGTCCGCAGGAAGTGGCTGTACAGAGCTTCCTGCCCGAAGTGCAGTCGACGCACTGTGGAGTGGTTGCCGTCGCAGCCGAACACCATGGAGAAGTCCCGTTCGGTTCCGTCGCGGAAGGTGACGTGCACGCGCTCTTCGTCGGTCTCGTGCAGGGATGTGACCGAGTTGTTCCACAGCATCTCCACTTCGCCCTCGGTCGCGGCGGCGAGGATGTCGAGCAGGTCGTCGCGGTGGACCTCGTAGCCGTCGCCCGTCGATCCGGCCGAGGGAGGCACCGGATCCATCCGCGCGATGCGGTCTCCCTCCGGCGTCGTGAACTCTGTCACCCGCGGCGCGAGCGCCTTCGCCGAGATCTGCTCGAGCAGGCCCATCCGGTCGACGATCGCGATGGTGTCGTCGCGGATGTCGACCGGGGTGCCGCCTCGCTTCAACCCGGGAGCGACCTCGACGATCGAGACGTCGTACCCGAGCCGACGCATCCACAGCGCGGTCGTGAGCCCAGCGAAACTCGCTCCTGCGATGAGTACCTGTTCCTGCTTCTGCGTGGTCATCGATCGTCCTCGTTCCTCGGCATCCACCGAACTTGTAGTGACTCTAAGTTCGGCAAACGTACCAGAACTTTGGGTCACTCAACGTTTCGTGCCAGACTCGGGGGATGGTGGAGTCGAGCACGGGCGTTTCGTCGGGCCTGCGAGAGCGCAAGAAACGGGAGACCCGCGAGCGCCTGGGTGACGTTGCTGCACGCCTGTTCGCTGAGCACGGGTACGACGAGGTGTCGATGTCAGACGTGGCCCGAGCTGCAGGCGTCTCGGATCAGACCGTCTACAACTACTTCCCGACCAAACCCGATCTGGTGTTCGACCGAGCCGACGAGGTGCTCGAGAAGATCCGAGCTGCGGTTGCGGGCCGAGGTGCGCAGCAGTCACCCGCGGAAGCGATGCGCACCATCGTCCTCGAGGATGTCGATCGGTACGTCGCAGAGGACCCGGCCTTGGCGCGAGGGGAGTTCCCCGCGCAGTGCCAGCTCAGCGCGGTGCTCCGGCGCCGGGCGCTGGAGTTCTACGACGAAGTCACGTCCGCGGTGGCAGCAGAACTGGCGGACACGGGTTTCGACTCGATGACCCGGCGTGCTCAGGCTGCCGCGCTCGTGGCCGTCGTGCAGCAGATCACCGAGGCCATCGGCGACGCGGTCCTCGCGGACGCCGACCGGGAATCGACCCGCAAGCGCTTGGTGGCCACGGCCGGAGCGGCGCTGGACCACCTGTCCACCTGGTGCACGTCGGCCTGATCCACGTCGAAGGACAGGACGCGACAGGACAGGACGGGTGCGCGGAGCGCATCCCATGCACCTTGTGGCCCTCTCATGGCGCGGGGCGTCGTACCGACCTACCGTCTACTTGTCAGACGATCGTCTGTCGAATAGGCCCTCTGGAAGGAACCTGCTCCATGCGTCACGCTCCTCGCCTCCGCCGCCCCAACGCGCTGCTGATCACCGGCGGCGTCCTCACGGCGGCAGCGCTCGCTGTCGGGGCAGCCGGGCCCGTCTCCGCGGCCAATGCCGACGGCGCGGCACCCACCCAGTCCGTGGCCGCCGCCAGCGGTGACAACTACGTGGCCTTGGGCGACTCGTACGCCGGCGGCTTCGGCGTCGCCCCCTACAGCTCGGGTCCGGCAGCCGGCTGCTTCCAGTCCACCACCGACTACCCGCACCAGGTCGCAGCATCACTGGGACTCCAGCTCGACGACCGCGCCTGCGCCGGTGCCACCACCGGCAACATCTCCCGGGTCGCGCAGAAGACCGGAGCCGGAAGTGCCACCGCGCCCGTCCAGGCCGACGCGCTCTCCAAGGACACGGACGTCGTCACGGTGTCGATCGGCGGGAACGACCTGGGGTTCTCCGGCGTCATCGCGAACTGCGTCGCGCTGGACAAGGCCGGCCCGGTGTTCTCGGAGATCCACGGGAAGACCTACGACCACTGCAAGGACTACTACGCACCGGTCGTGCACGGCGTCACGCGGGATCGTCTCGCATCGCGCATCCGCACCGTCGTGGCACCGCGGCTCGCGTCGACGTTCCGCGTGATCGCGCAACGTGCTCCGCAGGCGAAGGTGTTCGTCGTCGGCTACCCGATGATCGCGCCGGGTGCGGCGCAGGCCCCGAAGGGATGTTTCTCGAGCCTTCTCGGTGACTCCGGTCTCGAGCCGCCGTTCCCGCAGAACGCGTTCCCCTTCACCGCGACCGACACCGCCTACTTCCACCGCACCCAGAACGCGCTCGACGCAGCGGTCAAGGCTGCGGCGAAGGCTCGTGGGTTCACCTACGTCTCGACGCTCCAGGGCTCTGCCGCGCACACCCCCTGTGCCGCGTCGGGTTCCGCGTGGATGGCGGGACTCACCCTGACCGACCGCGGCACCGCTGCGAACAGCACGCCGCTGGCCGGGACGAAGTACAGCATCCTCTTCGGCGCACTCCACCCGAACGCCGCCGGCATCGCGTACCTGCGTGACCAGACCAAGGCCGCGATCGTCCGATCGCGCTGACGCACCAGCGCCTGCTCGTCGCGTCGTCGACGCGACCATCATGCGGACGGGAGGCCCGTTGCCAGCTGGCAGCGGGCCTCCCGTCCGTCTGGTGTGGACCATCGGGCGTCAGGTCGCCAGCGCTCGACATGTTGTCGGACCGTGACCCGGCAGGGCGTCTCGTTGAGCCATGCTCGTCCTGTGCAGAAGCCACTGGTCCTCGCCGCCGCCGGACTCGCGCTGGTCGCGCTGCCGCTCCTGTCGGCGTGCAGCGAGCAGCCAGCTGACCCCATCGCGTCCGCCCGCACACTCGCCGATGCGCCCGAGTGGGTCAGCAACCCGAGCGGTACCGACTGCGGTGACGTGGAGCTCGAGGCCGACGGTGCGCTCCCTGCCGAGAGCCTGCGGTGTCTGCGGGACGCGAGCGAAGCGGGCGAGGTGGCCTCGCTCCAGTGGGTCCGGTGGACGACCGAGGGTGATCCGACCCCGTCCTTCGTCCGGACGGTTGGTGCAGGGGCCACGGTGGCGTCGACTGCGGCGTACGACACCTACGGCCAGGGTGGGTGGAGCGAGTACGGGTGCACGGACATCGCGGCGTTGCCGGGCTGCTCGGACGTGGGGGAGTAGGGGCGGTTCCGGTTGCGGATGGTCTTCGGAGACTGCTTTTCCTGAGTGAAGGCGTTCGCCGTGGGATGCTGATGCGGTGATCCTGCTGACCGAAGCCCTGCGAGGCGATTGGCTCGTGAAGCGAGCCGGTCGATGGGCGACCGTCGGCGGTGTCGCTGGCACGGGCTTCGAGGCGTACGCGCGGCTGCTGCACCCGGTGGATGCGCACCGTACTGACCCGAACACGGTCGACGAGTGGGGCAATCCCGTCGATGTTGAGCACACGCGTTGGCGGTGGGCTGAGGTTGCGCGCCGTAACGGCCGGGTGATGCATCCCCTGGTGCAGTGGTTCCGCATCAGCGATGACGAGCACACGAGGGACTGGTCGGATGGGTGGAGTGTCGGTCAGTCCGACGATGGGTGGTTCAACCCGGAGGACCTCGCGGTCCTGACCACGCATCTGCGGGCCGCGACGCGGAACCCGGACGACCTGGTCATCGGAGCATGGGAAGGCACCGGCAACCCGCCATGGGCCGAAGGAGGCCGGAACGCGCGCGCGCGGGCTCGCATGCAGATGCCGTGGCCCGGTCGGGACATGTGGTTGTTCAGCTCGAGCCTGCGCGAGCTTGCTGACCCATCGTGGGCGCAGCGCTCCGTCCCCGGATGGGGATGCAGTCGCCCCCAGCAGGAAGGGCCCTACACGTCGCTGATCTGGCCCGGGGATCACACCTGGGTCGTCGCTTCCGAGGAAGACTGGGACTCGACGATCGTCGCCGGCTCACGCGCACTCGTCGACAGCATCCTCGCGGACGATCACTTCGAGGCCTTCGAGGTGCACGAAGACGACGACCTGAGCTGGGACGGCGATCTCCTCAACCCCCGCCAACAGCCGACGTCAGAGCTCTGAGGCGACCAGACCCCGGTGGTGACGAGTCACCACACAACACGGTGCTCGGTGTCTTCGCGACTGAGTCCGAAGCGTCGAAGTTCAGCGACGAGGTAGAAGCACGATTCCCGCTGGGAGTCATCTACTCGCGCTTCGGGGCTGCGCCGGCGCGAACTCCGAATCGGCCTTGCTGGTTACCGCAAGATCGGTGAGGAACCGTCGTGTGGGCCGACGGTCCGGCAGTACGGTCCGGGAACAGCCTGACTCGAGGCTGCGAGAAGCCGACCCGAAGGCGACCCGATGGACAACTGCGACGAGCGACGGCCTGGCGCCCTTGCGTTCAAGAAGCATCTCGGCGAGCAGTTCGGCGGTGATCTCCGGCGGACAAGAGCAGCTCCGGTCGCGCCACGACTCCACGGCGCGGTGAAGGCGACTGCCGTGCGAGCGCACACCGCCGGCGGCTCGAACGGCGGAATCCGTCAGGTCGTTGCTGAGCCAGTCCCGTTGCGGTTCGAGATGGCGAGCATGGGGCTGTCCCTCGCCGGCCTGGGTGTCGCGATCGGGTGCGGAGTCGCGCGCACGATCGGCCAGCAGATCCTGCCAGTCGCGAGGATCGTGGATCCCGAGGCGGGCGACGCGGAGCTCGACGAACGCGGCGTGTTCGAGGCACAGCTCGCCGAGGTGCTCACGGAGTCTCGGCCTCTCACCGTGGAACTCGCTGCAGAGGAGCTGGCGGCGGACACCATCATCATGCCCGTCGTCGGTGATCGCGTGCACTACAGCAGGGGTTCCGGGCACCTCATCGGGCTGCAGGGAGTCGTCGTTGAGTCCGATGACGGACAAGCCCTGCCGCGCGGGCTGCGGTCCGTGCAGCTCGACGGTGAGGCGTGGCCGATCGTCGTCACGGTGGTGTCCCTGGACCGGATCTAGCTGTTGCTGCGAACAGGAGCCGGTCCCGGCACGAGCGCCGCGATGCGCTCGTGCCGGGACTGCCGTCAAACCGCCGGGCTGAGGAGACGCCCGGTGAACTCGCGCAGGGCCCGCACGGCCCGCCGCGACAGCGTCGCGTCGGGCATCATGCTCGTCGATCCGTGGAACGCTCCCGGCCACACGTGCAGTTCCGCCTGGACCCCTGCCGCCCACAGCGAGCTGGCGTAGGCGACGGTCTCGTCGCGGAACACCTCGGTGCTGCCGCAGTCGATGTACGCGGGCGGGAGCCCGGCGAGGTCGGTCGCGCGGCCGGGTGCGGCGTAGATCGACACGTCCTCGCCGCCCCGCCGGTCACCGAGGTAGGCGTCCCAGCCGAACCGTGTCATCTCCCGGTCGGCGACCCCGACACCGTCGAACTGCCGAGCCGACAGTGTCGCGTCGCGGTCGTCGAGCATGGGGCTCACGAGCACCTGGCCGATGACGGAGGGCCCTCGTCGGTCGCGGGCGAGGAGGGCGGTGCCGGCGGCGAGACCGGCACCGGCGCTCTGCCCGACGAGGACGATGCGGTCCGGGTCGATGCCGAGTTCGTCGGCGTGCTCGGCTGCCCAGACGAGACCGGCGTAGCAGTCCTCGACCGGGTACGGGTCCGGGTGTTCCGGCGCCAGGCGGTAGTCCGGGCTGACCAGGACGACGTCGTGCACCAGCAGCCACTCGTCGTAGGAGTCGAGGTTGCCGAGGTGGTGGCCGAACATCATGCCGCCGCCGTGGATCGCGTAGGCCAGGGCAGCCGTGCCGGTTCGGCCGGTGCGTTGGATCACGGCGAGGTCGATCGGGTCACCGCGGTGCCCCGGGATCGTGATGCTGCTCCGCTCGAGGCCGCGAGCACGCAGTCCTTCGTCGAGCTGCGCCTCGGTCATGTCCAGCTGTCGCATCTGCGGCAGCATCTGCGCCGTGAGGTGGAAACGGCCGCGCGCATCCATGGCGGTGAGGAAGGGCACGAACTCGGGATCGAACGGCGGGCGGGGGAGGGCGATGGTGTCAGACACGGGAGGTCTCCTCGGTGATGGTGATCGGGTCGGTGTGTGCAGGGGTGGTGTCGGCAGGGTCGGACGGGGCCTCGTCCTCTGGTTCGACGGTGGGCCGGGCTCGGAGCATGCCGACCACGACGAGCAGCGCTGCGACCGCGGCGAGGCCGAGCCCGGCGACGGTGAGGGCGTCCTGGAAGCTCTCGATCCGGGCGGCAGTCCAGGTGGTCGTGGTGATGCTCCCGGCGACGAAGGCGGCGACGATGGTCCCCGCCGCCGCGACGGCGGCACCACCCGCGAGCTCGCTCGACGTGTCGACGAGCGCCGCTCCGACGGAGGTGCGGTCGGCGGGCAGGCCCGTGAGGACCGAGGCGCCGGCGACGACGCCGACGACCCGCATGCCGGCGGCGACGAGCACGAGCGCGACGAGCACCCACAGGTACCCGTACCGGCTCAGGGCGCCGAAGACCGCGAGACCGGAGACGACCGAGACGGCGCTCATCCAGGCGGCGCGGCCCAGGCCGACCCGCTGCACGAACGGCCCGACGAAGCGGCCGCCGACGAGCAGGACGACCACCTGCGGCAGCGTCCCGACGGCGGCCAGGGCCGGCGGCCAGCCCCAGGCGAACTGCAGCTGCAGGGTCACGAGGTACGACAGTCCGGCGACGGCCAGACCCGACGCGGCCTTGAACGCGAGGCCGCTCGAGACGAGTGGTCGGGCGAGCAGGTGCAGGTCGATCAGCGGGTGCCGTGCGGTCCGCTCGCGGGCGACGAACCCCACCGCGCAGGTGGCGGCGAGGGCGAGGACGGCCCACCCCCACCAGCCAGCGACTCCGGACTCGACCAGGATCGTCGGCGCCACGAGTGCTCCGGCCGTGGTCACGGTACCGAGCAGCGCTCCGACCACGTCGACCGGATCACGATGGAGCCCTGAAGCCTCGTCGCGGGCGACACCGAGCCGGATGCCGACGAGTGCGAGGACCGCGATGGGCACGTCGGCCAGCAGCAGCACCTGCCACGGGGCGACGGCGAGCACGAAACCGCCGACGGTCGGCCCGATGGCCAGCCCCACGAGCCCGGCCGTCGAGATGACGGTGAGTGCCCGCACCCGGAGACCTTCGTCGTCGAAGAGACGGAACGCGAGCGCCATCGACCCGGGCGTCGTCATCGCCGCGGCGACGCCCATCGCGACGCGCACGGCGATCAGCTGCTCGGTCGACGTGACCACCGCCGTGGCGAGGCTCGCCAGGGCCAGCAGGACGAGCCCGGCGAGCATGACCCGGCGGCGTCCGACGCGGTCGGCGACGGCGCCGAACAGCAGCATCAGCCCTCCGAAGGCGACCGAGTAGGCACCTGAGACCCACTGCAGGCCCGTCGTCGACGAGCCCAGGTCGCGACCGATCGTCGGCAGGGCGACGTTGAGCACGGAGTTGTCGAGCATCTCGAACAGGAACACCGCGGACAGCCCGGCCAGGGCGATCCAGGCGTCGCGCAGACGAGGAGAAGAACCACCGCCGGGCACGTGCCCGGTGGTGCGAGCGGGACTGGGGGACACGATGGCGCACTCCTTCGAGGGAAGAAGTGGCGACTCGTTCGATGCCGCGTGCTGGTGCGTCGCAGATCGCGGCGCCTTTTACCTCAGTGATCGAGACCATACACGGACTGCCCACTCGAGGAAAGTCCGCGGTGGACGTCCCGGTTGCTGCCGTCGCAGTTCGAGGTGGGAAGTGGCAGGACCTACCCTGGACGGATGCTCTCCCGCCGCGAAGCCGCCGTCCGGCTCGACATCCCCCTCGAGATGGCGACCCGCCACGGCATCCCGTCGCGCCTGAGCGAAGCGGAGCTCGACGCGATCGAGCAGGACCCGCCCGCCTGGCTCGTGCAGTCCCGGGCCAACCGCACCGGCACGAAGAAGGTCTGGACGCGTCTGGAGTGCGTGGTCTGCGGCTTCGACGAAGAAGCGCGCCCGAAGAAGTGGTGGCCCGAGTGGGACTACCTGATGTGCGACTACCACGCCCCGTACCAGGCGCCCGAGCCCACCGCCGGCCTGACGCGGCGCGAGGTCGAGGGCATCGGCAGCCGCTTCATCGCGCTCGTCGACGAGAAGCTCTGAGCAGCAGCACGATGCGCCTGCTGAGCGAGGCATCGCGGGGCGACTGGCTCGTCGCGCGTGCCGGGCGATGGGCGAGCGTCGGTGGTGTCGCGGGCACCGGGTTCGAGGCGTACGCACGCCTGTTGCACCCGGTCGGCGCGCACCGGGCGGACCTCGACACCACGGACGAGTGGGGCGACCACCCGGACGTCGAACACACCCGCTGGCGGTGGTCGGAGGTCGCGCGCCGCAACGACCGCGTGATGCACCCCCTGGTGCAGTGGCAACGCCTGACCGACGACGAGCAGACGAGGTCCTGGGCCGACGGCTGGCGTGTGGACCAGTCGGACGACGGATGGTTCGACCCGCAGGACCTCGCCGTCCTCACCACGCACCTACGGAGCGCGACGTCGACCCCCGAAGACCTGGTCGTCGGAGCGTGGGAGGGGACGGGCGGGCCGCCGTCCGCTGAACGCCGGCACCGGATCCGACGTGCGCGGGGCTTGATGGCCTGGCCCGCGCGGGACACCTGGCTCTTCAGTGCGACCCTGGACGAGCTCGTCGATCCGTCGTGGGCGCAGCGGGCGGTCCCGGGTTGGGAGAGCTTCGGGCTGCACGGCCAGGTGGCGCCGCACACGACGTTCATCTGGCCGGAGGACCACGCGTGGGTCGTCGCCGCCGAGGAGGACTGGGACTCGACGATCGTCGCCGGATCGCGCGCGCTCGTCGACCGCGTGCTCGACGACGGCCGGTTCGAGGCGTTCGAGGTCCGCGAGCACGACGACCTGTCGTGGGATGGAGACCTGCTGAACCCACGCAGGTCTCCTCTCCCCGGGGGCTGAGCGGCGCCACCGCGTCGTCCGGAACCCGCCAGCTCGTCCGCGCTCGGACCGCTGGGATCGAAGGGTGACCACGACTTCGACCAGAGCCGCGACCTTCCACGGCCTCCACGACCACCGATCCCGGCCACTCGTCCTCGTCAACGTCTGGGACGCCGCGAGCGCCCGACTCGTCGAGGACGCCGGCGCGACCGCGATCGCCACGACCAGTGCGGGCGTCGCCTGGTCCCTCGGGCGACCGGACGGGAACACCCTGACCCGCGCGGAAGCGATGGACGCGGTCGCGCGGATCGCGGCTTCGGTGTCGGTGCCGGTCACCGTCGACATCGAGTCCGGGTACGCCGACGACGCGGACGGCGTGGCGCGCACGGTGGACGCGGTGCTCGAAGCGGGCGCCGTCGGGATCAACATCGAGGACGGCAGGTTGCATCCGGATGCGCTCGCCGACCGGATCGGGGCGGCCCGGCGCGCGGCGGAACGAGCCGGGGTGCGCCTGTTCGTCAACGCACGGACCGACGTCCACCTCGCCGGTCTCGTCGATCCCGAACGACTCCTGGCCGAGACGCTCGAGCGTGCTCGTCGCTACCGCGGAGCCGGCGCGGACGGCGTGTTCGTCCCGGGAGTCCGAGACGTCGAGACCATCCGTGCGCTGGTGGAGTCGATCGACGGCCCGGTGAACGTGATGGCCGGTCCGGGGTCGCCGACCGTGGCGGCACTCGCCCGGCTCGGGGTGGCCCGCATCAGTCTCGGTTCCGCCGTCGCGCAGGCCGCGTACGCCGTCGTTCGGCAGGCCACGGCCGAGCTGCGGACCACCGGCACCTACGACTCGCTGGCGGGCGGGGTGGACTACGCGGACCTGAACGCGCTCTTCTGAGCGGCGCGCGACGCCCTGAACGCGACCACGCAGACGGACGGGAGGCCCGGTGCCAGCTGGCACCGGGCCTCCCGTCCGTCCGTGGTGCGGACCTGCGGACGCTACTCGGTCGTCGAGACCCAGTCGATGAGCAGGTTGCCCTGCTCGCCCCAGTTGCCGACCTGGAACATGAAGCGGTGCGGGGTCGTCGGCACGTCGTGCGTGATCGTGCCGAGGACCTTGCCGTCGACGCTGTAGGTCACGGACTCACCGGGGACCCAGTCGACCTTGTAGGTGTGCCAGTCGCGCCACGAGACGCCGGTGCCGAGCTGGACGCGCTCGGCTTCCTTGCCCGGGGTCATCGAGTGGTGGAACACCGAGGGGCTGTCCTCGAAGTTGCCCTCGGGGAAGTCGATCTCGCCGTCGGCCCACACGTTCGACGTCGGCCACAGCATGAAGGCCGCGCCGTTGCCGTCGCCGCCGGTCGCCTTCGCGCGGACCGAGAACGAGCCGCCGACGTGGTCCCAGGCGCCGTCGGAGGAGCCGAAGGTGCCGGCTGCTCCGGCACCGGTGCCGAGGGCGACGTCCATCACGCCGTCGTGCACCGACACGGTCTTGCTCGGCGCGTAGATGCCCGAGGTGCCGTCGGGGTAGGGCTGCCACGACTGCGGGTACAGGGACTGGACGAGGCCGGTGACGGCGTTCGTGCTGAAGTCCTCGACGAACGAGGCGTCCGGTGCGATCGCGGACAGGTCCGCGGGGGAGGCCTCAGCCTCGGGTGCCGCTTCCGGCGCGACCTCGGACTCGGGCTCGGCCTCTGCGTCGGGCGCGGGCTCGGCCACGGGGGCGGAGTCCTCGATCGGCGCGGAGTCCTGCTCGGGCTCCGTGTCCGGGGCCCACTCCTCGGTGGGGGCCGGGGCTTCCGTCTCGTCCGGGGCCGGCGTCGGGGTGGGGTTCACCGGTGCGTTGTGCCAGCGGCGCTCGCCGTCCCAGCCCCACCAGGTGCGGGCGGAGGCGGCGGTGGGGACACCGAGGACCAGGGCGCCGGCGGTCGCGACCGCCAGGATCGCGCGGTGGCGGATCATCGGGTGCCCCCTCGGGTGACCGGGGGTGTGGGCGTGGTGCGTGAGGTCGTGCCGCGCGAGGGCGTGCACGTGCTTCGGGTCGAGATGTCGGGCTCCTCGTGGATGCTCGGGCGCAGGATGCGGGGAGGGACGGACGCATCAGCCGGCCGGATGCCGAGGGTTTCGTTGACACGTCCACGGACATCTTGCATCATTTGTGACCCATTCGGGGGGCGTCACGGAAATCGACCGACGAACGCCCGGTGTCCGCCGCCCGAACGTGCACCATGCAACGCGCGGCTAGCCGACCGCTCAGGCCCGGGGGATCGGCTGCAACCGTTGCAGCTGCGTCACGTGCCCCGGCTCGAGCTCGTCGAGCGAGGCCACCCCGAGCAGCCGCATGGTCCGCTCGATCTGCTCGGACAGGATCTGGATCATCCGGTCCACCCCGGCCTCGCCGCCCGCCATCAGCCCGTACAGGTAGGCACGGCCGACCATCGTGAACGTCGCGCCGAGGGCCACGGCAGCCACGATGTCGGCGCCGGACATGATGCCCGTGTCGAGGTGCACCTCGGTGTCCTTCCCGACCTCCTTCACCACGGAGGGCAGCAGGTGGAAGGGCACCGGGGCGCGGTCCAGCTGCCGGCCGCCGTGGTTCGACAGCGTGATGCCGTCGACGCCCAGGTCGGCCAGGCGCTTGGCGTCCGCCAGGGACTGCACGCCCTTCACGACGATCTTGCCCTGCCACTGGTCACGGATCCACGCGAGGTCCTCGTAGGTGACGGTCGGGTCGAACATGTGGTCGAGCAGCTCGCCGACGGTGCCGGACCAGCGGTCGAGCGACGCGAACGCCAGCGGTTCGGTGGTCAGGAAGTCGAACCACCACCACGGCCGCGGGATCGCGTTCACCACGGTCCGAGCGCTCAGCTGCGGCGGGATCGAGAACCCGTTCCGCTTGTCCCGCAGCCGCGCACCCGCGACGGGGACGTCCACGGTGACGAGCAGGGTGTCGAAGCCTGCCTGCTGGGCGCGGGAGACCAGCGCCATCGACTTCTCGCGGTCCTTCCACATGTACAACTGGAACCAGTTGCGCCCGTGCGGGTTGGCGTCGCGGACGTCCTCGATCGCGGTGGTGCCCATCGTGGAGAGCGAGAACGGGATCCCGGCGCGTCCGGCGGCCCGGGCCCCGGCCCGCTCGCCCTCGGTCTGCATCATCCGCGTGAAGCCCGTCGGCGCGATGCCGAACGGGTACGACACCGGCGCCCCGAGCACCTGGCGCGAGGTGTCCACCCGCGACACGTCCCGCAGGATCGCCGGGGTGAACTCGATGTCCTCGAACGCCTGCCGGGCGCGGGCCAGTGAGATCTCCGCCTCGGCCGCGCCCTCGGTGTAGTCGAACGCGGCCTTCGGGGTGCGGCGGGCGGCGATGTCCCGGAGGTCCCAGATCGTCAGGGCCTGTTCGAGGCGCTGACGCCGACCCGGCAGTGAGGGCTTCTTGAACTGCATGAGCGGGGCGAGGTCCCGCACCGTCGGCAGCTGCCGCTTGACCCGCGTGCGAGCGGCGGACGCGGAGCCGGTCGCGGGTGCCGGTGCCGGTGCGCCGGTCGCGGGGTCGATCCGGTGCTGGTCGTCGGTCGTGGTCATGCGTGGCTCCTGACGGGGGATCGATCGGGATCGGCGCGCGACGACGCCGACGGGGTGTACCGCACGGGCTCGACGCTCCGTGCGACGATGCTGCGGAGTGCCTCCAGTGAAGCCCCTCCGAGGCCCGCGAGTCCAGCGGCGCGCGCCTGCACCAGCACGTTGCCGAGTGCGGTGGCCTCGACCGGTCCGGCCACGACCGGCAGGCCGGTGCGGTCCGCGGTCAGCTGGCAGAGCAGCCGGTTCTGCGAGCCGCCGCCCACGACGTGGACGACCCGGATGGTCTTGCCGGTCACGTCGGCGATGGTGCGCAGGGTCTCGGCGTACGCCGTCGCGAGGGACTCGAGGATGCTCCGGACGAACTCCGCCCGCGACGCGGGGGCGCTGAGCCCGTGCGCCGCGCACCACGCGGTGATCCGCGCCGGCATGTCGCCGGGCGCCGTGAACGACTCGTCCGCGGGGTCGAAGACGGGGACCGGGGCGGTGACGGCCGCGGCGGAGGCGAGCAGGGCCTCCAGGTCGACCTGGTCGCCACCACGCTCCCAGGTGCGGACGCTCTCCGACAGCAACCACAGTCCGGACACGTTCTTCAGGAACCGGACGCGGCCGTCGACACCGCCCTCGTTCGTGCAGTTCGCGCGTCGTGCCGCGTCCGACAGGACGGGCGCGTCGAGCTCGACGCCGACGAGCGACCACGTGCCCGACGAGATGTAGGCGAAGTCCGGCTCCGTCGCGGGCACCGCGACGACGGCGCTCGCCGTGTCGTGCGAACCGACCAGCGTCACGTCGGCCTGGCCGCCGACGAGCTCGGCGACGGACGGCAGCAGCGGGCCGAGTCGGTCGCCCGGGTCACGCAGCGTGGGCAGCAGCCCGGCCGGGAGGCCCGCAGCAGCCCGCATCGCAGGGTCCCACCCACGGGTGGTCGCGTTCAGTGCCCCGGTCGTCGAGGCGTTCGTGCGCTCGGCCGCCTCGACCCCCGTCAGCCAGTACCCGAGCAGGTCGGGCACGAGCAGCGCACGCTGCGCGAGCTGCAGTGACGGGTCGGCAGCCCACTGGAACAGGGTGTTGAACGGCAGGTGCTGCAGGCCGTTCCGGGCGTACAGCTCGGTGGCGTCCATCCGGTCGTGCACGGGGACGACACCGCCCTGGTGCCGGTCGTCGCGGTAGTGCGACGGCAGCCCGAGCAGTCGGCCGTCGCGGAGCAGGCCGTAGTCGACCGCCCACGAGTCGATGCCCATGCTGGCGATCGCGGGGTGCTCGGCGAACGCACGCCGCAGCCCCTCGGTCACCTGCCGGTACAGCTCGACGACGTCCCAGTGCAGGGCGTCGCGGCCGGTGTCGGCGTCGCCCTCGTGCAGGGTGACGGGGCCGTTCGGGAACCGCGCGACGTGGTCCATCCGGACCCCGTCCTGGTCGACGTGGCCGACGATCACCCGGCCGCTGGTCGCCCCGAGGTCGACCGCGGCGACGCTGCCGCTGGTGTGCATGCCGTGCTCCTGCTCGGTTCGTTGGTCGTCGCTCGTTGGTCGTCGGTCGTCGGTCGTCGCTACCGCAGGAAGGCCGCGGCGACGCCGGCGTCGACGGGCACGTGCAGGCCGGTGGTGTGCGAGAAGTCGTCGGTGCAGATGGCGTAGACGGCGTTCGCGACGTTCTCGGGCACGACCTCGCGCTTCAGGATCGTGCGCTGCGCGTAGAACTTGCCGAGGTCCTGCTCCTCGATGCCGTACGTCTTGGCGCGGTTGGCGCCCCAGCCGCTCGCGAAGATGCCGGAGCCGCGCACGACGCCGTCGGGGTTGATGCCGTTCACGCGAACGCCGTACTCCCCGAGCTCGGCCGCGAGCAGCCGCACCTGGTGGGCCTGGTCGGCCTTCGTGGCGGAGTACGCGATGTTGTTCGGCCCGGCGAACACCGAGTTCTTCGACGAGATGTAGACGATGTCGCCGCCCAGGCCTTGCTCGATGAGGACCTTCGCCGCGGCCTTCGACACCAGGAACGAGCCCTTCGCCATCACGTCGTGCTGCAGGTCCCAGTCCTGCTCGGTGGTCTCGAGCAGGCTCTTGGACAGCGACAGACCCGCGTTGTTGACGACCAGGTCGAGGCCGCCGAAGTGCAGCAGGGTCTGCTGGATAGCCTGGTCGATCGCGGCGGCGTCCGTCACGTTCGCGGCGACGCCGATGGCTTGGTCGAGGCCGCCGATCTCGGCGGCGGTCTCCTGCGCCTTCGCCAGGTCGAGGTCGGCGATGACGACGGCGGCGCCCTCGGCCGCCAGGCGCTTCGCGATCGCCTTGCCGATGCCCGACGCTGCTCCGGTGACCAGGGCGATGCGCGTCGCGAGCTTCTTGGGCGCGGGCATCCGCTGCAGCTTCGCCTCTTCGAGGGCCCAGTACTCGATCCGGAACTTCTCGGCCTCGTCGATGGGGGCGTAGGTACTGACGGACTCGGCACCGCGCATCACGTTGATCGCGTTCACGTAGAACTCGCCGGCGACGCGGGCGGTCTGGGCGTCCTTGCCGTACGAGAACATCCCGACACCGGGCACCAGCACGATGAGCGGGTCGGCGCCGCGGATCGCGGGGGAGTCCGGCGTCCGGTGCCGGTCGTAGTAGGCCTGGTAGTCCGCGCGGTACTGCTCGTGCAGGTCGTGCAGGCGGGCGGTCTGCTCGTCGACGGAGGCCGTTGCGGGCAGGTCGAGGATGAGCGGCTTGACCTTGGTGCGCAGGAAGTGGTCCGGGCAGCTGGTGCCGAGTGCCGCGAGTGCTTCGGCGCGCTCGCTCGCCAGGAACTCGAGCACGACATCGCTGTCGGTGAAGTGCCCGACGACCGGCTTGTCGTGCCCGGCGATGCCGCGGATCGTCGGGGCGAGGGCTGCGGCGCGTGCGCGACGTTCGTCGGTCGGCAGTGCTTCGAACCCCGCTCGGAGGCCGCCGAACGGCTCCGCCGTGCCGTGTTCCGCGAGGTACTGCTCGGCGGTGTCGATGATCCAGCGGGAGTTCGCTTCGGCCTCGTCGCTCGTGTCCCCCCACGCGGTGATCCCGTGGCCGCCCAGGATCGTGCCGATCGCCTGCGGGTGGTCACGCTTGACGCCTGCGATGTCGAGCCCGAGCTGGAACCCGGGCCGGCGCCACGGCACCCAGACGACCCGGTCGCCGAAGATGCGCTCGGTCAGGGCCGGACCGTCCGCTGCCGTGGCGATCGCGATGCCGGCGTCGGGGTGCAGGTGGTCGACGTGGGCGGCGTCGACGAGGGCGTGCATGGCGGTGTCGATCGACGGCGCGGCACCACCTTTGCCGTGCAGCGTGTAGTCGAACGCGGCGACCATCTCGTCCTCGCGCTCGACGCCGGGGTAGACGTCCTGGAGGGCCCGGACGCGGTCGACGCGCAGGACCGCGAGGCCCGCCGGGGTGAGGGTGCCGAGGTCGCCCCCGGAGCCCTTCACCCAGAGCAGCTCGACCGGTTCGCCCGTGACGGGGTCGGTGTCGGTGCCCTTGGCGGAGGTGTTCCCGCCCGCGTAGTTCGTGATCCGCGGATCCGAGCCGAGCGCGTTCGAGCGCGCGACCAGCGCCCGGATCGTGGTGTCTGCGTCGGTGCCGTGCATTGCGGGGTCCACCCGTGCCTCCACTGTGTTCGTCATGTTCCTACGCGCCCCAGCCGGCCTGGACGCCGCCGACGCGGTCCTCGGCGATGGACTGCTGGTAGCCCGACTCGAGGTACGCGCGCATCGGGTTCGCCGGCAGTCCGCGGGACTCGCGCCACTCGGCCAGGTCCTTCCGGACGTCGGTCTGGTACGCGTCCATGAAGACCTCGTTCGCGCCGAGGACGTCGTGCGCCTCCTGCGCCGCGGTCAGTGCGACGCGGTCCAGGAGCAGCGCACGGGCCGTCATCTCCTGCACGTTCAGCACGGAGCGGATCTGGCCGGGGATCTTGTCCTCGATGTTGTGGCACTGGTCGAGCATGAACGCGACGTCGGGGTTGTCGTACCCGCCGCCGCGGATGACCTCGACCAGGATCCGGAACAGCTGGAACGGGTCCGCTGCGCCCACGATCAGGTCGTCGTCGGCGTAGAAGCGCGAGTTGAAGTCGAAGGAACCGAGCTTGCCGAGGCGCAGGAGCTGCATCACGATGAACTCGATGTTCGTGCCGGGGGCGTGGTGCCCGGTGTCGAGGCAGACCATCGCCTTCGGCCCGAGCGCCGCCGTCTGCACGTAGCTGGTGCCCCAGTCGGGAACGTCCGTGTGGTAGAACGACGGCTCGAAGAACTTGTACTCGAGCACGAGCCGCTGGTCGGCACCGAGGCGGTCGTAGATCGTGCTGAGCGACTCGTGCAGGCGGTCCTGGCGGGAGCGCATGTCCTCCTGCCCCGGGTAGTTCGACCCTTCGGCGAGCCAGATCTTCAGGTCGCGGCTGCCGGTGGCGTCCATCACGTCGATGCAGCGCAGGTGGTGGTCGATCGCCTTCTGCCGGATCGTCTCGTCGACGTGGGTCAGGGCGCCGAACTTGTAGTCGTCGTCCTGGAACGTGTTCGAGTTGACGGTGCCGAGCGACACCCCGTGCTCCTCGGCGTGGCGCTTGAGGTCGGCGAAGTCGTCCACCAGGTCCCACGGGATGTGCAGTGCGACGGTGGGCGCCAGGCCGGTGTACTGCTGCACCTGGGCGGCGTCGGCGATCTTCTCGTAGGGGTCGCGCGGGGTGCCCGGCGTGCTGAACACCTTGAAGCGAGTGCCGGAGTTGCCGAAGGCCCAGCTGGGCAGCTCGATCTGCTGTCGTGCCAGCTGGTCGGCGATGCCGGCGAAGCTCGGGGTCGATGTCATCGTGTCACTTCCTCGTGTGCGATTGAATCGTTTCATACAGTACGGCGCGCGGCGGTCTGCCGCAACCGTGGTGGTGTCGTGGTGCCGCGGGTAGTGCCGCGGGTGGTGCCGCAAAACACCGGTGTTCACGTGGTGAACACGCGCGTTCGGGGGTTCGACGCGCGAACACCGGTGTTTTGCGGACCAGGGTCCTACGCGGCGGGGACCGCGGCGGGGGCGCGCAGGTCGTGCGTTCCGCCGCCGACGCGCTGCTCCGCAGCACCCGGCAGGCGCACCACGGCGGTCACGCCCTCGGGGACGGTCGCCCGGACGCGCAACTCCCCGTCGACGAGCTCCCACCGCACGGCGACGTGCCCGTGCACGGTGTCGAGCGAGGTCTCCGCCCACGTCAACCCACCGCCCGGCTGCGGGGCGATGAGCACGGACTCGTACCCCGGCGACAGCGGCGACAGACCACCCACCACCCGGTGCATCCAGTCCGCCACGGCACCGAGTGCGTAGTGGTTGAACGAGGTCATCTCACCCGGGTTGATCGTGCCGTCCGGCAGCATCGAGTCCCATCGCTCCCACACCGTCGTCGCGCCCATCGTCACCGGGTACAGCCACGACGGGCACTCCGTCTGCAGCAGCAGCCGGTAGGCGTCCTCCAGGTGGCCCGTCTGCGTCAGCGCGTCGGTGATGAAGGGCGTTCCCGCGAAGCCCGTCGAGATCCGGTACCCGGACGCCTCGACCAGCTCGGCGAGACGCTCGCCGGCCATGGCCTGCTCCTGCTCGGACAGGATCCCGAACACGATCGCCAGTGTGTACACCGTGGTCGCGTCCGACAGGATCCGCCCGTCGTCCTGCAGGTAGTGGGTGCGGAACCCGGCCTGGAGGCGCGTGGCGAGTTCCCGGAACTCCGCTGCTTCCGCCTCGTGACCGCCCAACAGCTCCGCCGCGTCCGCCACGATCGTCGCGGACCGGTAGGCGCAGATCGTCGCGACGACGCCCTTGTCGGCCTTCGCGTCGGCCGGGGCCTCGGGCGGGGCGTCCGGGTCGAGCCAGTCGCCGAACTGGAACACGGTGTCCCACAGGTCCTCCGGGGACAGGTGGTCACGGACCCGGCGCAGGTGTGCGGCCATCGAGTCGAACTGCTCCTCGAGCACCGCGGTGTCGCCGTACGCCTGGTACAGCGTCCACGGCACCCAGACGCCGGCGTCCGACCAGACGGCGGTCGCGTCGGGCGTGCCGAAGTCCTCGGCGGGGGAGTACTTCAGCACGTCCGGCACCACGAACGGGATGACCCCGTCGGCGTGCTGCTGCTCGAGCCAGACGTCGCGCAGCCAGTCGGCCAGGAACGTCCGGGTGTCGAACAGGTACGAGGCCGTCGGGGCGAACGCGGCGATGTCGCCCGTCCAGCCGAGTCGCTCGTCGCGCTGCGGGCAGTCCGTCGGCACGCTCAGGAAGTTGCCCTGCATACCCCGGACGACGTTGTCGTGGAAGGTGTTCAGCAGCTCGTGGCTCGACGCGAACGTGCCGGTGCGGGTGAGGTCCGACCCGACCTGCACGGCGGCGACCGCGGCACGGAGTTCGTCGTGGGTGCCCGGCCAGCCGTCGACCTGCGCGTACCGAAACCCGTGGAACGTGAACCGGGGCTCGAACGTCTCGGGCCCGTCGTCACCGCGCAGGGTGAAGTGGTCCGTCGCCTTCGCGGTGCGCAGTGGGCGGGTGCCGAGCTCGTCGTGCTCGAGCACCTCGGCGTGCTGCAGGGTCAGCACGGTGCCGGCCGGGCCGGTCGCGGTGACGCGGAGCCACCCGACCAGGTTCACGCCGAAGTCGAGCAGGGTCGCTCCCGACGGGCTCGTCCAGATCGCCACCGGGGCGATCTCGGCCAGCGGGCGGACCGGCGGCACGGTGTCGGCGACGAGTTCGCGCTCGCCGATGTCGACCGTGTGCACCGTGCTCGTCCGTCCCTGGTGCCCGTCGACGCTGGGCACGGTGACCTCGCCGGGCGTCAGGAACGAGCCGTCGCGGAGTCGGGCGTCGATGTCCTGCCCGTCGTAGAGCTGGTCGGCGGTGATCGCGCTCGACAGGGCCTGCCAGTCGGTGTCGGTCGTGACGTGCTGCTCGTGCCCGTCGGCGAAGGTGATCCGGAGTTCGGCGAATCCGGCGCGCTCGTCGGTGTACCAGCCACCGCCGCCGCCCCAGGCCAGGCGTCCGGCTGCCCAGCCGTTGCCGACGACGAGCGCGAGGACCGCCGGCTGCCCGGGGATCGTGTCGGTCAGGTGCTCGGTGACGTCGTGCGAGACGACGCGGATGCGCCACTCGTAGCTCGTCCACCCCGGTTCGAGCAGGTGGTCGGAGACACGCTGCCCGCCGAGCCAGGCCTCGACGACGCCGAGGGCGCTGACGTCGAGGGTGGCGGCGGTGACGGCGCCGTGGCCGTCGTCGAGGGGGAACTCCCGACGCAGGATCGGGGCGCTGCCGAGGTCGGTGTCGGCCGCGATGAACGGTGCGGTCCAGGTGGTCATGTGGTGGTCCTTTCACGCGACCGGTCGTCGTCGACCGGTGCGGGGGTCGTGGGCCCGGCCGTCCGCCCGGGTGGGCGGTGTGGTGGAGGCGGGTCGCGCCTCCAGGCCGGGGTGGGCGGTCAGCCCTTGACGGCGCCGCTGGTCATGCCGGCGACGATCTGACGGTTGAAGAAGACGTAGAGGATCAACGGCGGGATCGTGATGAGCAGCACGTCGGTGAACAGCAGGTTCAGCTGGCTGACCGACTGACTCTGGAACGCGTAGAGCGTCTGTTGCACCGTCGCGTTCTCGGACCCCGGCAGGAAGTACAGCGGATTGGTGAAGTCGTTGAACACCGTCACCGACTGCACGAGCACGACCGTGATGATCACGGGCTTGAGCAGCGGCAGCACCACCCCGAAGAACAGGCGGATCGGGCCGGCGCCGTCGAGCACGGCGGCCTCGTCGAGTTCCTTCGGGATCGTCGCGACGAACGCCCGGAACAGCAGGATGCAGAACGACAGGCCGAAGGTCGCCTCGATGAGGATCATCCCGCCCATGGTCTTGAACAGGTTGAGCCCCTGCAGCACCCAGATGGTCGGCACGATCGCCGGCGGCACGATGAGCCCCGCCAGCACGAAGAAGTTGATCAGGGCGTTCCACCGGCTCGGTCGCCGCTGCAGGACGTACCCGACCATCGCGGAGAACACGACCATGACGGTGACGCTGCCGACGGTGAGCAGGGCGCTGTTCCAGAACGCGCGGAGGATCCCACCGTCGCCGCTCTGGAACACCGCCTGCAGGTTCTGCCACAGCTGCCAGTCGGTCGGCAGGCTGAAGCCGAGCTGGTTCGCCTCGGCGGGGTTCTTCGCCGCCTGGAGCAGGACGAACACGAACGGCACCAGGAAGACGACGAAGCTGACGACGATGGCGATCGAGCCGATGATCCACCTGCGGGCACGACCGGGGTGGCGGGACCGCGCCGGGGTGCTGACGCGCGGGCTGGTGAGCGTGGTCACAGCTCCGCCTCCTTGCGGTTGAGGAGCCACGAGATCGGCACCATGATCGCCGTGACGACGACGAACAGGACCACGTTGCCGGCGGTGGACAGGCCGTAGAACCCGGCCTGGTACTGCTTGTAGATCACGCTCGCGATCACGTCGCTCGTGAACCCCGGCCCGCCGCCGGTCATCGCCCAGATCAGGTCGAACGACCGCAGGCCGCCGATGAGCGACAGGATGATGACCGTGCCCATCGCGGGGCGGGACAGCGGCAACGTGATGTTCCGGAAGATCGACCACGCGCTCGCGCCGTCGACCCGTGCCGCCTCGAAGTACTCCTGCGGGATCGCCACGATGCCGGCGATGAAGATGAGCGTCGCGATGCCGACGCCCTTCCAGACGTCCACTGCGGCGACGCTCCACAGGGCGAGCGCCGGGTCGGTCAGCCACCCGGGGGTGGGCAGGCCGACCGAACCCAGTACGCCGTTGATGATCCCGTGGAACGGGTCCATCAGCGCCTTGAACGTGATGCCGATGCCGATGGTCGACACGAGCACCGGGAAGAACACGACCGCCCGCAGGTAGCCGCGCCCCAGCACGGGCGACGTGAGGAGCAGGGCGAGGGCGAGTCCGAGGACCACCTTCGCCGCGCTCGTCACGAAGCCGTACTGGAAGGTGTGCACGAACCCGGAGACGAGCTGCGGGTCCTGGAAGAACCGGACGAAGTTGTCGAAGCCGATGAAGGTCTGGTCGAACAGCGTCCAGCGGGTGAGCGAGAAGTAGAACCCGGCGAAGGTCGGGACCGCGAAGAACACGACGTACAGCGCGATCGCGGGGATGAAGAACCACGCGGGGTAGAACGAGCGCATCCGCTTGCGCGCTGGTCCGGGGCGGCCGGCCTTGGGTGTCTGCGGCGGGGCCACCGCCGTCGTGAGGGTCGCGGTCACGCCGATCACCAGCCCTTGATGCCGAGCTGCTGTGCCTGCTGGACGACGTCGTCGTCGTACTGGTCGGCGCCCTTGCTCGCGGTGGTGATGCCCGAGCCGACCTGCACGCAGATCTTCTCGAGGTTCGGGCCCTTGATCGGGGACAGGAACTCGAGCGCGGGGCTCGCCTTGCCGTCGTCCAGGTACTGCTGCAGGTCGTCGATCATCGGGGGCACGTCGTCCGGCAGCGAGCAGGTCGAGATGACGTACGGGCCGGCGGGGGTGCCGGTGTCGTTCTGCACCTGGCAGCCCTCGGTGGAGTTCGCGAAGGCGACGAACTTCTTCGCCGCGGCCAGCTTGTCGCCCGTGGTCGTCTTCGGGATGTACAGGCCGTTCGGCTCCCAGATCGTCAGGTTCGTGTCCGCGGCGTCCTCGGCCGGCAGGGCGAACGCGCCGATGTCGTCGACGGCGTCGGGGGAGTCCTGCTGGATCGCCGAGATCGCGTTCGTGAGCATCGGGTACTGCGCGCCGGTGCCGTCGGCCAGCATCTTCAGGCCGTTCGCCTGCGTGGCCGAGGCGTAGTCCTCGTTGTAGAGGTCCTTGTCCTTGCCCTCGGCGAGGTGCTCGAACCCGGCGAGAGCGGGTTCGTCGGCGTAGGACTCCTTGTTGGCGGTGTAGTCGTCCGCCCACTTGTCGTCCTGCGCGGTGATGTTCGCGAAGTCGCCGAGGACGAAGAGCTGGCTGGTCCAGGTGTCGCCGTAGGTCTGGATGATCGGGGCGACGTCGCCGGCGTCCTTGATCTTCTCGCTGTTGCTGATGAACTCGTCCCACGTGGTCGGGACCTTGAGGCCGAGGTCGTCGTAGACCTTCGTGTTGTAGAGCACCGCGCCGCCGAAGCTCGTGCCGAACGGGGCGCCGTACATGCCCTTGTCGGTGCTGACGACCTTGGTGAACTGCGGGTCGACGTCACTCGCCCACTTCTCGTCGGACAGGTCCACCAGGGTGTTGTCCGGGTTGAGGGCCTGCATGAGCGAGCCGGAGTTGTAGTTGAAGACGTCGGCGGCCTCGCCGGTCGACAGCCGGGTCTTGATCAGGTTGTCGCCGTCGGTGCCCTGGGGTCGGGTGTCGAACTTGACGGTGATGTCGGGGTTGGCCTTCTCGAAGGCCTCGATGAGCGGCTTCGCGGTGGCCGCGGTGGCCGGGGCGTTGTCGGCCTGGTAGGTGATCTCGACCTTGCCGCCGCCTTCGTCGGCGGAGCCGCCGGACGAGCACGCTGCGAGCCCGCCGATCAGGACCGTCGCGCCGCCGATGGCGATCGCGCGCTTGGTCACGGAACGAACTGACATTCCTTACCTCCTCGTAAGGCCCGGGGCTGGGGTACCCCGGGTGAAACGGACCCGGATCCCGCACCGTCGCGGGGTCCGGTTACTGCGTTTTAGAACGTTTCAATCAGGATGGAACCACGAGGATTGAAGCGTGTCAATCGCTGTGCCGATTTCGTTACGCGCAGCTCGTTCGCTCGCTCGTCGTTTGGCGTTCGGTGCGAGGTTCCACGCTCGGTGACGGGCGCGCGGGCTCGCACGGAGTGCGCAACCTCGCACCGAGCCGACGCGCGGTGCTGCACCGTGCGGTGGTCGCGCCGCCCGCAGGCCGGGAGGCCCGTACCGGCCCCGCCCCGCGCCTCCCGTCCGGCGCCCGGTCGCGTCCACCGGCCCGCGTCGCCTCGTGCGCGCCGGCCCGGCCCGCAGTCCGCTGCCCGCTGCCCGCAGCCCGCAGCCCGCAGCCCGCGGCCCGCTGTCCGCGAAAGCGACAGTGTGCCGCCGAACGTTCGCGCCGATCTGTCGCTCTCGCGGACCGGACGCAGCGACGACCCGCAGAAGTGTCGCTTTCGCGGGTTGGTCCGCCGCCGGTCAGGCCTCGGTGCGCCGCGGGTCGCTCGGTGTCGTGCCGGCGACGGCTGCGGCGGCGGCCGCTGCAGCCGCACCCTCGCGGCCGAGCGTGCTCTCGCGCGGCACCAGCTCGCTGCCGAGCACGACGGTCCGGTGTACGTGCATCGGGTCGGTGAGCTCCTCGAGCAGCAGTTCCACCGCAGCCGCACCCATCTCGGAGCCGTGCATCGTCACCGAGGTGAGCGGCACCGCACCACCCCACGCCACGGAGTTGTGGTCGCAGCCCGACACGGGGATGTCCTCGGGGACACGGATCCCGGCGGCTCGGAGCTCGGAGACGACCGCCATCGCGAGCAGGTCGGTCACGCCCAGCACTCCGTCGGGGCGTTCGTCCTCGGGCATCCGTGCGATGCGGAGCCCGGCGTCGGTGCCTCCGGGCGGGTCGATGTCCCCGGCGTCGACGTCGACGAGTGCGACCCCGGGGTGCGCCGCGACGGCCCGCAGCACGCCGGCCCGTCGGCGGTCGACGGGCTGCAGGTCCGGACGGGCGCTCACGAACCCGATGCGTCGGCAGCCGCGGTCGATCAGGTGCTCGGTCGCCAGGAACCCGGCCTGCTCGTTGTCCACGACCACCGCGCACGCGTCGAGCTCGGTCGGTTCGTAGTTGACGTACACGACGGGTCGGCCGTGTCGCCGCGCGACCTCGACCTGGTCGCGGGACTCCGTCATCGAGGCGAGCAGGATCCCCGACACCCGGGCGCTCTCGAGGTAGGCGAGGTGTTCGCCCTGCGCCTGCAGGTCGTCCTCGCTGCTGGCGATCAGCAGGGTGAAGCCGCGTTCCCGGGCGGCCAGCTGCGCGCCGTTGACCATGTCGCTGAACAGGGAGTTCCGCAGCGACATCACGACCAGGCCGATCGCTCGTGTGCTGCCGGACACCAGGGCGCGGGCGTTGCGGTTCGGGGTGTACCCGAGCGCGTCGATCGCATCCCGCACGCGTGCGGCGGTGGCGTCGGCGACCCGCTCGGGGTGGTTCAGGACGTTCGAGACCGTGGCGAGCGAGACGCCGGCCCGGGCTGCGACGTGGTGCACGCTCGGCGGACCGTCGCGCCGGGGGACATGCACCATGCTCCGATCGTAGGCGGCGGGGGAGCCGTGTCCGGACCGGGCCCTAGGCGTCGGCGACGGAGGACTGCCGCACCACGAGCTCCGGTGTGAACTCCACGTGCTCGAGGTCGATGTCCTGCCCCTGCTCGACCTGCTTCGTCAGGAGTTCGATCGCGCGGCGGCCGAGGTCCTGCGCGGGCTGCCGCACCGACGTCAGCGGGACCACGGCGGACTCGGCGAACGCGATGTCGTCGTAGCCGACGATGGCGATCTGCTCGGGCACCGCGATGGTGCCGCGCATGATGAAGGCCTGTTCGAGCCCGACGGCGAGCAGGTCGTTGGCGGCGAAGACGGCGTCCGGGCGTTCGGCGGCCGGGCGGGCCTGGATCGCTTCGCCGATGCGGCGCCCTTCGAGCACGGACAGCGAGGTGGTCGGCAGGGCTTCGAGCCGGATGCCCGCGGCCTGTGCGGCGGCGAGTGCCCCGGCGTGCCGGTCGGCGACCTGGCGGATGCCGAACGGCCCGCCGACGAAGGCGATGTGGGTGCGGCCGATCGCCGCGAGGTGCTCGACCGCGATGCGGCCACCCGCGACGTCGTCGACGGAGACCGAGGCGAAGTGCTCGTCGTCGGCGCGACGGTCCACCAGCACCACGGCGGTGCCCTGGTCGCGCAGCCGCGCGAGCCGGGACAGGTCGTCGCCGGCGGGGGAGATCAGGAGTCCGGCGACACGGCGTTCCTCGAACAGGTCGACGTAGGTGCGTTCGCGCTCGGTCGACTCGTCGGAGTTGCCGATCAGCACCGCGAGGCCGTTGTCCATCGCAGCGTCCTCGGCGCCCCGGGCGACGTCGGTGAAGAACGGGTTGCCGCCGTCGAGCACGATGAGCCCGACGGTGGAGCTGCGTCCGGCCCGGAGCTGCCGTGCGGAGTCGTTGCGGACGAACCCGAGCGTCGCGATCGCCGACTGCACGCGTTCCACCGTGCCGGGAGCGACCTTGTCGGGGCGGTTCAGCACGTTCGACACCGTGCCGAGGGACACGCCCGCGAGCGCTGCCACCTCTCGCACACTGACCGCCATGTGGCCATCCTGGCATCGGCGCGGTCCGCGCGGTCGGCCCGCGCCGTGATCTGTGGAAAACGCGGACGGGAGGCGCGGGGCGGGCCGGTACCGGGCCTCCCGTCCGTGGGGTGGTTGCGTCGACTGCCCGCGCACGGTGCGAGGTAGGCGGCTGGTGCCCGAGAACCCGCTCTTGCCAGCGCACGCACCGGAGCGCTATCGTCCTCGTCGTCCCGTTGAAACGATTCACCGACGAACACGCGAACGGAGGACCAATGGCGGTCCGCATCGGAGCCCGGAACACCACGGGCTGGAAGGCCACCGTCTCGGTGGCCATGTCGAACTACATCGAGTCGGGGTCGATCATCGCGATCGCCACGAGCCTGAGCCTGTGGCAGGCGGAGTTCCGGATCGGCGACCTCGAGGTCGGCCTGCTCGCGAGCCTGTCCGCGAACGCCTTCGGTGCCGCCGTCGGCGCGATCGTCGGCGGACCGCTGTGCGATCGGTACGGCCGCAAGTTCATCTACACGTACGACCTGCTCCTCTACATGCTCGGCATCCTGCTCGCGGTGTTCGCCGGCAGCTACGGCATGCTCCTGGTCGGCTTCATCCTGACCGGCATCGCCGTCGGTGCGGGTGTGCCGGCGAGCTGGACCTACATCGCCGAGCAGGCCCCTGCGGACAAGCGCGCGGCCCACGTCGGCACGGCACAGCTCGCGTGGTCGATCGGGCCGATGGTCGGGTTCGCCCTGGCGATCGCCGCGGCCCCGCTCGGCCTGCTCGGCAGCCGCCTCATCTTCGCCCACCTGTTCGTCGTCGCCGCCATCGTGTGGTGGCTCCGCCGCGGGCTGCCCGAGTCGGCGATCTGGAAGGACGAGCGCGCGGCCACCGGCACGGCGAACTTCTTCCACGGGATCACCCAGCTGTTCAGCCGCCGGAAGAACCTGACCGCGATGCTGTTCCTGTTCGGCGTCTACGCGCTCTGGAACACCGTCGCCGGTCAGGCCGGCATCTTCCAGCCACGGGTGTACGCGGCGACCGGGGTCACGAGCGTCACCGAGCAGTACGGACTGCAGATCCTGGTCTGGGGCTGCACCGTGGCCGCGACGTACTTCGGCTTCATGCGGTACGCCGACCGGGTCAGCCGCCGAGCGCTCTACGCCGCCGGGGCCGTGCTGGCGATCATCGCGTGGGCCGTCCTCATCTACGCGCCCGCCAACCTCGGCACCCTGCTGTTCTTCGCCGTGGCGTGGGGCATCTCGTCGGGCATCGGCGCGCAGGCGTTCTACGGCCTCTGGACGAGCGAGCTCTTCGCCACCCGGTACCGCGCCAGCGCCCAGGGCGTGCTGTTCCTGGCCGCCCGCGTCATGGTCGGCCTGTTGAGCATCTGGTTCCCGCTGCTGCTGTCGGACATCGGGCTGCGGGCCCTCGGCGGCCTGATCCTGGGCCTCCTCGCGCTGTCGTTCCTGGTCGGCACGATCTGGGCACCGCGGACGCAGGGCAAGACCCTCGAGGCGATCGAGGCCGAGCGCTACGGCACCGTCACCACGGTCACCGGGACGGTCCGCACCGCCGACGAGCGCACCGTCCACGACGCCGAGCAGCGTCGCCGCGAACAGGCCGGCCGGTGACCCGCGTCTGCTTCCGGCTGCAGGTGCAGGTCGAGCTGCTCGACGCCTACCGCGAGCGGCACGCCGCGGTGTGGCCGGCGATGCTCCGGGCGATCGCGGCGGCGGGGCGGCGGAACTACTCGCTGTTCCTCGACGACGACGGACTGCTCATCGGGTACTACGAGACGGACTCGGTGGCCGATGCGGACGCCGCGCTCGCCGCGTCCGAGGTGGCCACGGCGTGGGAGGCGCACATGCAGGACCTCTTCGCCGGCGCCACCGGGCGCGCCGACCAGACGGCGCGGGTGCTGCCCGAGGTGTTCAACCTGGAGGACCAGCTGGCGGCCGCGCCGGACTGACGGGGGCCGTGGCTACCGTGGACGCATGCAGCCGCCAGCAGCCGGGACCCTCCGCATCCTCCACCTCTCCGACACCCATCTGACCGGCGACGGGTCCCTGCACCAGGGCGCGGTCGACACCACGGCCGCGCTCGAACTGCTGCTCGCCCACGTCGACGCGGTGCCCGGCATCGGGCTGGTGGTGGTCTCGGGCGACGTCTCCGAGGACGGCAGCCCGGAGTCCTACGCGACCGTGCGCGACCGCGTCGGCGTCTGGGCGGAGCGGCACGGCGCGGCCGTCGTCGTGGTCCCCGGCAACCACGACCTGCGCGAGGGCTTCCGGCAGGTCCTGGCGAACGGGCACGTCCTGGGCCAGGGCGGCACGGCGCTGATGCACACGCTGGAGTACCTGCCGCCGACGGTGCCCGTCTCCGGGCAGTCGGTCGTCGCCGGGCGCCGGATCGTGACCGTCGACACGAGCGTCCCGGGTGCCGGGTACGGCGAGCTCAGCGACACGGCGCTCGAGCACCTGCGCACGGCCCTCGCCGAAGACGCCCACAGCGGCCCGGACGATGCCCCGCACGGGACCGTCGTCGTCCTGCACCACCCGCCGCTGCCCGCCCCGACCGAGCTGCACGAAGCCCTCCGCCTGCAGAACCCCGAGGCGCTCGCCGACGTCATCCGCGGTTCCGACGTGCGGGTCGTCCTCGCAGGCCACTACCACCACCACTTCGCCGGGGCGCTCGCCGGCGTCCCGGTCCTCGTCGCCCCCGGTGTCGCGAACGACACCGACGTCGTCGGCCCGTACGACGAGGAATCCGCCGTCGTCGACAGCGGCGCCCTCGTCGTCGACGTCGCCGCGGACGGCTCCGTCTGGTCGACACCGGTCCGCGTGCCCCGGGGCGACGCCGACCCGCGGGCGTTCCGCCTCGACCCCGAGACGGTCCGCGCCGTCATCGCGGCCGCCGGCAAGCACTGAGCCCGGTCCCCACGCGCGGTGGACGCGCGTGACGGCGGCCTGGAGGCCCGTGGCGGCGCCGCCACGGGCCTCCAGTCCGTCGTCTGGTCACGTCCACAGCCGCGGTACCCCACGTCTTCGGGTTGCGTGCGGGAACACCGAGTAGCACGGACGCACACCTGGAGCGAAGGAGCACCCATGCGAGTCGGCAGTGCAGTGCAGTACGACCGGTACGGCGACTTCGACGTCGTCGAGCTCGTCCCCCAGCAGAAGCCCGAGGCCGGACCGGGCGAGATCGTCGTCGAGATCGTGGCCGCGGGCCTGAACCACATCGAGCGGTTCCTGCGCGAGGGGAAGCTCCGCGACCACGTCGACCTCGAGTTCCCCGCACACCAGGGCGTCGACTTCGCCGGCATCGTGCGCGCGCGGGGCGACGGCGTGAAGGACCTCCGCATCGGCGACGAGGTGATGGGGCACGCGCCGACCGGCGGTGCCCACGCCACGTGGATCGCGGTGCCGCGCGGCGCCGTCATCAAGAAGCCGGAGCACGTCGGGTGGGAGGTCGCCGGCGGCCTGTACCTGGCGGGCTGCACCGCGGTGTCGGTCGTCCGGTCGCTCCGGCTCGGACCGCAGGACACCGTCGTGATCTCGGCCGCAGCCGGTGGCGTCGGACACATCGAGTGCCAGCTGGCGCACGACGCCGGCGCGACCGTGATCGCCCTCGGCAGCCCCCGCAACCACGACTACCTGCGACAGATCGGCACGCTGCCCGTCGCCTACGGTGAGGGCGAGGAAGACCGCATCCGCGACATCGCCGACGGTCGGCCGATCACCGCGTTCATCGACAACCACGGCGAGAGCAACGCCGAGCTGCTGGCCGAACGGCTCGGCGTCGGCCAGGAGCGGTTCGTGTCGTCCGAGGAGCGCCGGGACATCGAGGTCCGGTTCCTCCGCGCACCCGCCGAGGACGAGGAGACGCGCGAGCTGCTCACCCTGCTGGCGAAGGCCGTGCAGGACCGCCGCGTGCAGGTGCTGATCTCGGGCTTCTACCCGTTCGAGTACATCGTCGAGGCGTACGAGGACCTGGCCGAGATGAAGTCCCGCGGCAAGGTCGTGATCGGGATGCAGACGGTGGAGACCGGGGCACGGCTCGACTGGTACCGCTCCGAGAAGGCCCGTGACCTGCGCGACCGGTACGCCGATGCGCGGGGGACCGACACGGAGACGATGGCCGGTGGATCGGCGTCGCCCGCGAGCTGATCCTCGCAGGGGCCCGGCACCTTCTTGCCGGGCCCCTGCCGCGTCAGCTCAGGATGTCCTTCGAGGCGAACCGGCTGTACGCCAGCGCCCCGAACACCACGACGTACCCGAGCTGCAGCACCGCGTTCGACCCGAACGAGTCGAACGAGATCGGGTCGCGCAGCAGGTCGCCGAACCCGAGCCACTGGTGCGAGAACAGGAACGGGTGCAGCCAGTCGAGCTGGGGGAGCTGGTCGAGCACCTGCGACGCCCCGGCGAGCACGACCGTCGCGGCCATCGCCCCGACCGGCACGTTCGTCAGCGTCGACGTGAACATGCCGATCGCCACGAGCCCGAGCATCGACATCGCGACGTACAGCGCGAGCAGCAGGGCACGGCCGGCGTACGACCAGCCGCCCACCTGGGTGCCGGAGAGCAGCGTGACGGGGCCGATCGGGAACAGCACGGCGCCGATCGCCGCGCCGACCAGCACCACCAGCAGCGTGGCGGCCAGGCAGAACGCGACGGCACCGGCGAACTTCACCAGGATGAACCGCACGCGGCCCGTCGGCGCGACGAGCAGGTAGCGGATCGTGCCGTGGCTGGCCTCGCCCGCGACGGTGTCCCCGGCGACCACGCCGACGGTCAGCGGCAGGAACAGCGGGATCGACACGGTCAGTGCGGTGAACGCGACGAACAGGCCGTTGTTGGTGATGTCGCCGAGGAACGCCGGCCCGCCGTCGTCGCCGTCGGTGGTGAGCTTCACGGCGACCGCGATCAGGATCGGCACGAGCGCGAGTGCCCCGAGCATCGCCCAGGTGCGGCGACGCCGGAACACCAGCGCGAGTTCGGAACCGAGCAGTGCGAACGGGCGCTGCCGGCGGCGGACGGGCAGGTCGCGCACGGCCGCGTCAGGCTGCGACATCGAATCCCTCTCCGGTGAGTGCGACGAACAGGTCCTCGAGGGTGCCGCCGCCCACCGTCAGACCGCGCACCCGGACGTCGGCGCGCACGAGCTCCGCGGTGATCGTCTCGGGCAGCAGCGCGTTCGGCAGGTCGGCCACCAGCACGTCGGCCCCGCCGTCGTGCCGCGGGGTGAGCCCGAGTCGGGTGAGGACGGCACCGGCCTGCCCGACGTCGGGCGTCCGCACGGTCACGGTGCGGGCCCCGGCTGCGCGCAGCTCGTCGAGGGGGCCCTGCGCGACGATCTTGCCCGTCCGCATGACGGCTGCGTGCGTGCAGACCTGTTCGATCTCAGCGAGCAGGTGGCTCGACACGAACACCGTGGTGCCGTCGTCGGCCAGGGAGCGGATGAGGTTGCGGACCTCGCGCGTGCCCTGCGGGTCGAGGCCGTTCGTCGGCTCGTCGAGCACCAGCAGGTCGCGCGGGGACAGCAGGGCGTTCGCGAGACCGAGCCGCTGCTTCATGCCGAGGGAGTACGCGTGCGCCTTCTTGTCGGCCGCGTGGGTCAACCCGACGCGGTCGAGGGCATCGGCGACGCGGGCCTTGCGGGTGCGCGGGTCCGACGTGGGGTCGGCGGCGTCGAAGCGCTGCAGGTTCGCCCGGCCGGACAGGTACGGGTAGAAGGCCGGCCCCTCGACGAGCGCGCCGACGCGGGGCAGGACGTCGTGCAGCGCCTTCGGCATCGGTTCGCCGAGCAGCTCGATGGTGCCGCCGCTCGCGCTCGAGAGCCCGAGCAGCATCCGGATCGTGGTGGTCTTGCCGGAACCGTTCGGCCCGAGGAACCCGAACACCGCGCCGCGCGGCACCGCCAGGTCGATCCCGTCGACCGCACGCTGCTTGCGGAACACCTTCTGGAGGCCCGTGGTGCGGATCGCCAGGTCGGGTGCCGGCCCGGCCGTGCTCGCCTGGTGGTCGTCCGCGCTCACTTCGCGGCGTCGACCAGGGAGGCGACCGGCACGGCACCCGCGAGCACGCGGCCGTCGTCGGTCAGGTAGACCGAGACGAGCGACGTCTGCACGGCACGGCCGCCGTCGACGGGCTTCGTCAGCTGGTCGAGCAGGCCGGAGGCCTCGCCCTCGAGCCCGGACCGGTCGACCGTGCCGGCGGGGAGCTCGGCGATGGTGCTCCAGCCCGTGCCCGTGAAGGTCGGCTCGTCACCGCTCGGGGTGCCACGGTGGTCGCCGTGCTCGCCCTTCGTGTGGGATCCGGCCTCGGGCAGGTCCTTCTCGGTCACCTTCGCGTTCGACGGCGGGGTGAAGTCGAAGAGCCGGGCAGCGGGGGCACCGTAGTCGAGGCTCGTGAACCCGACCTGCACCGCGGGGTCGTCCGCGCCTGCGGCCTGGACGCTCGCGCGGAGCGGGAGTCCGGTCTGTTGGTCGACGGCCAGCCGGACGGCTCCGACGAGGGTGTCGGACGACTTCGGCGTCAGGGTGATCTGCCAGGCGTCGTGTCCGGCGACGCTGACCTCGGTCGGCTTCGACACGGTGGTGGTCGGGGTGATCGCGTCGATGGCCTGCTTCGCGATGTCCGCCGGGGTGGTCGTGCCGCCCCGCGGGTCCTCCGCGGTGTCGCTCGGCAGCGTCACGTGCGTGGCCGTGCGCTCCTTCGAGTCCCAGGTCCAGACGTCCGAGCCGTTGCGGACGACGTCCTGCTCGGCGAGCTGCTGCGTCAGCTGGACGCGCTGCTTGTCGGGGCCGTCGACGTAGACACGGGCGGTGTGCGACGCGGTGAGCAGCCCGAGCACGTCGGAGGCGTCGCCCTCGAGCGAGGAGCCGCCGGACCCGGTGGGCAGTTCGGGGAGCCCGAGTGCGCTCGTCTGCGAGAGCTTGCCCGAGTACTGGGCGTCCGACGACTTCGCGATGCTGGCGATGACGTCCGACGCGCTGGGGTTCGTCCCCGCGATCGGGTCGTTCGCGGCGTTCGCGATCATCGGGGCGGCAACGGCGCCGGCGACGACGACCGGTGCGATGACGGCTGGCAGCCAGGCTGACTTCTTCATCGGGTTCCCCTCGTGGAGCATTGGAGTCGTCGGTACCGTACGTCCGGCCCCCGACAGGCAGCTGGGCGTCGCTCGTAGACTCGTGGCGCGACCGGCGGCGGTCGCGTGGCGGCGAAGGAGGCGGCATGCGAGCGGTGCTCGGTCTGGACATCGGGACGTCGAGCACGAAGGCGTTGCTGGCCCGGTTCGACGGCACCGTGCTCGCCGAGGTGAGCCGTCGCCACGAGGTCGACCGCCCCGAGCAGGGCCTCGTCGAGATGGACTCCGACGTCTGGTGGGAGGAGTTCACCACCCTCACCCGCTCCCTGCTCGACCGCGTGCCCGACGTCGAGGTGCAGGCGGTCGGCGTGAGCGGCATCGGACCGTGCGCGCTGCTGACCGACGTCGACGGTGCGCCGCTCGGTCCGGCGATCCTGTACGGCATCGACACACGCACGGCGGAGTTGCTCGACGACGTCGCGGCCGAGCTCGGCGGCGAGGACGCGATCCGGGCCCGCTGCGGGTCCGCCCTGAGCACCCAGGCCGCCGGCGTGAAGCTCGCCTGGCTCGCCCGGCACGAACCCGACGTCTGGGCGCGGGCTGCCCGGTTCACGATGCCGTCGTCCCGCGTGGTCGAGCGGCTGACGGGCGAGTACGTCCTCGACCACCACTCGGCCAGTCAGACGACACCCCTCTACGACGTGCACGCGAACCGGTGGATCCCGGAGTGGTGCGACCGGCTGGCACCCGGTCTCGCCATGCCGCGCCTGCTGTGGTCGGGCGACCAGGCGGGCGTCGTGACGCCCGAGGCGGCCGCGGCCACGGGCCTCCCGGCCGGCATCCCCGTGACGGCCGGGACCATCGACGCCTGGGCCGAGGGCGTGAGCGTCGGTGAGTCCGTGCCGGGCCGGATGTTCCTGCAGTACGGCACCACGATGTTCATGATCGTGCCGACGGCCGAACCCACGGCGGTGCCGGGGATGTGGACGACCGTCGGCACGCACCCGGGCCAGCCGAGCGTGTCCGGGGGGATGGCGACCTCCGGGGCGATCACGGACTGGCTGCGACGGCTGGTCGACGGCGAGTGGTCGACCATGCTCGAGGAAGCGCGGTGCTCCGGCATCGGGGCGAACGGGCTGCTGATGCTGCCGTACTTCGCGGGGGAGCGGACGCCGATCGCCGACCCCGACGCCCGCGGAGTGCTCGCGGGGCTGACGGTCCGGCACACGCGCGGGGACATCTACCGGGCGACGCTCGAGGCGACGGCGTACGCGGTGCGGCACCACCTCGAGGCCCTGCGCGACGCCGGGGTCGAGGTCCGCGAACTCGTCGGGGCCGGCGGCGGGCTGCTCGGACGGCTGTGGCCCACGATCGTGTCGGACGTCACCGGGCTGCGGCAGACGGTGCCGAGCGTGACGATCGGTGCGTGCTTCGGCTCGGCGTACCTGGCTGCCGAGCTCGTCGCGGGGCCGGGCGACACCGTGGACATCGGTGCGTGGAACCCGCCGGCGACGGTGATCGAACCGGACCCTGCGGCGACCGCGGCGTACGAGGCCGGCTACCGGGACTACCGCGAGCTGTACGAGGCGACGAAGGCCGTCGTGCACCGCTTGGCCGCGCGCGGGTGAGCGGCGCGGGATGGCTCGCAAGACACCGGTGTTCGCGTGCCGAACACCCGAACGGGCGTGTTCAGCGCGCGAACACCGGTGTCGTGCGGAACCCTGCTTACGCCTGGGCGTCGACCCCGGTGGGCGCGCTGCCGTCGTACTCGCAGATCGCCTGCACCTTCTCGGCGCTGGCACTGGAACGGTCGAACTCGTAGCCGAGCCACTCCTTCGCCAGACGGCGGGCGAGCTCGACGCCGACGACGCGCTGCCCCATGCAGAGCACCTGGGCGTCGTTCGACAGGATCGACCGTTCCACGCTGTACGAGTCGTGCGCGGTGACGGCACGGATGCCCGGCACCTTGTTGGCGCTGATCGCCACACCGAGGCCGGTGCCGCAGATCAGGATCGCCCGGTCGGCTTCGCCGTTCGCCACCAGGCGCGCAGCGTCCACGGCGACGTGGGGGTAGGCGGTGTGGCCGTCCGCGTCGACGCCGACGTCGGTGACGTCCGACACCCGGTCGTCGGCGAGCAGGTCGGCCTTGATGATCTCCTTGTAGTCGAACCCGGCGTCGTCGGACCCGATCACGAGACGGTACGTCATGCGTGTGTTCCTTCCTTGTCAGCACGGGCGGCGAGGACCTCGCCGATCCGCGTGAGGATCATCCCCATCGAGGTGGCACCCGCGTCGGGTGTCCCCAGGCTCTTCTCGGCCAGCGGCCTGGCCCGTCCGACCCTCGGCGTGAGGTCGGCGGTGGCCTCGGCCTGCTCGACCGCGACCCGCGCCGCGGTCTCCCACGCTGCCACGAGCGGTGCGCCGGTGTCGACGGCCCCGCGCAGTTCGTCCACGAACGGCAGCAGCGCGTCGAGCAGCGTCTTGTCACCGCGCGATGCCCCGCCCAGGTGGACGATCGAGTCGGCGAAGGCCTGCGCCGCGTCGACGACGTCGGACGCCTGGTACGACTCGCCGTCGTCGCCGAGGGAGCGGCCGAACGCCTCGAGTGCGGCGCCCCACAGGACACCGGAGGTGCCGCCCGCGAACGCGGCCCACGCGTCACCGGCGCGTCCGAGGACGAAGGCGACCCCGGCCTCCGGGCCGAGTCCGTCGACCGCCTTGCGCGCCGCACCGATCCCCTTGACCATGCCGCGGCCGTGGTCGCCGTCCCCGGCGACCGCGTCGATGCGGCCGAGCGTCTCCTCGTGCTCGCGCAGGAGCGCGTCCATCGCCTCGACGGCGGCTCGCGCCGTCTGCGCGGCCTGCCGGGAGGCATCGGTCGCCTCCGGCACGACCGTCGCCTCGTCCTCGGCGGCGTCCACCGCGTCGGCCGGCACGAGCGCCGCGACCGGCGCCGCCACCTTGCGGTACGCGGGCGTGTAGGCGTCGGCGCGCCAGAGCCGTTCGAGTTCGTCGTCGAGCCACTGCAGCGTCAGCGAGCAGCCGCCCATGTCGAGGCTCGTGACGAGTTCGCCGACCTCGGGTTCGACGACCTGGAGCCCGGCGTCCTGCAGCAGCGGCAGCACCCGGCCCCAGAGCAGGAAGAGCTCCTCGTACTTGGTGTCACCCAGCCCGTTGAGGATCGGGGCGACCCGGGAGCCGGCGGCTGCGGGGCGGTCGGTGAGCAGTCGTTCGGCGAGCAGGGACGCCAGGTCCGTCGCCCGGAGCAGCGGGACGTCCTGGATGCCCGGCTCGCCGTGGATGCCGAGCCCCAGGCCGAGGTGGCCGTCGGGGACGGTGAACAGCGGTTCGGTCGCACCGGGCATGGTGCAGCCGGAGAACGCGACGCCGATGGTGCGGGTCGCGGCGTTCGACGCCCGGCCGATCCGTTCGACCTCGTCGAGGTCGGCTCCCTCGGCAGCGGCGGCGCCCATCGCCTTGAAGACGGAGAAGTCACCGGCGATGCCGCGGCGCTTCGTCTCGTCGTCGGCACTGGCGACGTCGTCGGTGACCACGACGATGCGGGTGTCGATGCCCTCGGCACGCAGCCGCTCGGCCGCGAGCCCGAAGTTCATGGTGTCACCGGCGTAGTTGCCGAACGACAGCACGACACCGCGGCCCTGGTCGGCGGCCTTGGCGACCGAGTAGACCTGCGCGGTCGACGGCGAGGTGAAGACGTTGCCGACGACGGCGCCGGTGGCGAAGCCCGGGCCGACGACGCCGCAGAACGCGGGGTAGTGGCCGGAGCCGCCCCCGACGACGACGGCGACCTGCGGTGCGGCCCCCTCGGTGGGCAGGGTGACGACGCCGCCGTGGACGCCGCGGACCCGGTCGGCGTAGAGCGCGAGCCAGCCGCTCAGCTGGTCTTCGGCGAACTCGTCCGGGTCGTCGTGGATCGTGGTCATGGTGCGGGTCCTCCGGGGATGGTGGTGGGATGGTGCACCGGGCGACGACGGGACGGCCGTCGTCGCCCGGAACTCAGTGTCCTCGGTCGCCCTGCGGGACCTTGAGGAAGTGGATCATCACGAACGCGCAGGCGTACAGGCCGACGAACGTCCACGTGGCGGCCTGGCCGCCGCCGCCCAGGGCGAAGACCGCGGCGACGACGCCGGTGCCGAGGAACGCGGCGCCCCCGGCGGCCGTGGTGTACATCGCCATCGCGGCGCCCTTGTGCTCGGGGGCGAGCGCCGGCATGATCGCGCCCATCGGCACGAACCCGGCGAGCAGACAGCCGAACACGCACCCGGCGACGACGGAGAGCACGTAGCCCCAGTCCGAACCGGCGGGGACGAGCTGCGGCACGTACCACCAGGCGATGAGCCCGAGGGCGGAGCCGACGATGCCGAACCACTTGACGGTGCGCTGCCAGCCGATCTTGTCGCCGACCCAGCCGAACAGGGCGTTGACCAGGATGTTCGTCGCGTAGACGCAGACGGTCATGAGCAGCCAGCGGCTCTGGCCCCAGCCGCGCTCGTTCGCGATGACCGCGGGGAGCACGACGAACATGCCGAACTCCGGCGCGGTGTTGATCAGGCGGACGAGGAAGCCCATCAGGATCTTCGGTCGCGTGACCGTCAGGCGGATGCCGCTCGTCAGCACCTGCCAGGCGCTCTCGCCGGCGGGGGCGATGCGCGTGAACCCGTTCGGCAGCCGGACGCCGAACAGCATGATGAGGAACCCGATCACGACGAGACCGATCGAGGCGACCATCGCGCCGGTCTCACCGACCGTTCCGCCGCCGAACACCGGGATGGCACCGATCGCGAACAGCGAGCCGAGGGTCGGCAGGCCACCCGTGAAGGCGACGTAGAACCAGCCGACCGCCGAGCCGTTCCGTTCGACCGGGGTGGTGATGTTCACCCAGACCAGGAACGCGAAGGCGAACAGCGGGTAGCCGAACCCGCGCAACGCGTAGGTGACGGCGGCGAACGGGACACTGCCGGCGCCGAGTGCCAGCAGGAACAGGACCTCGAACACGACCCAGACGGCGAAGCCGAGGATCATCACGCGGCGCGGGCCGACCAGGTCGGACAGAGCCCCCGAGATGTAGCTGCCGATCAGTGCGGCCAGGCTGTAGAACGTGACGATCGTCGCCACGGTGGCCTCGGGGCTGCCGAGGACCGCCACCATGTGCGGCGTGATGAAGTTCGACTCGACGCCGTTCCCGGTCATGAAGACCAGGACGGCGACGAACCCGAGGGCGAGCGGACGGGGGATGCCCATCCGGTCCAGGCGGCCCTCGGTGCGGGGCGCGGTCGTGCGGGCGCCGGTGGCGCGGGCTGTCGTCGCTGACATGCTCGTTCTCTCCCTGCTGGCGGAGTCGGTCAGGCCTGAGCGACCTGTGCGGCCGTGGTGGGGGCGGTCAGGGACGGGATGATCGACACCTTGACGCTGGCACCGGCGGAGTCGCCGACCAGGTCGAGGGCCTCCTGGAACTGCTCGAGCGGGAACTGGTGCGTGCAGATCTCCGACATCGGCAGGGTCTCGGCCTCGAGCAGCTTGATCGCCGCCGGCCAGGTGTGCGGGCCGAGGTGGGCGCCGCGCACGTCGAGTTCCTTGTCGTCCGAGATGATCGACCAGTCCACGGACACGTCGTCCTTGAACACCGAGTACTCGACGAAGGTCCCGAGCTTGCGGAGCAGGTTCAGTCCCTGCGGCACCGCGGACGGGTGCCCGGTGGCCTCGATGTAGACGTCGGCGCCGTAGCCGTCGGTGAGCTCCTTGACCCGGGCGACCGCGTCCTCCTGGGCGATGTTGATCGTGAGGTCGGCGCCGACCTTGCGAGCCAGCTCGAGCTTCGCCTCGACCACGTCGAGCGCGATGATCCGGAGCGGGTTCTTCTGCCGCGCACCGGCGATGGCGGAGAGGCCGATCGGGCCGGCACCGGCGATCACCACGGTGTCGCCGAACTTGATGTCCCCGCGCTCGACTGCGTGGAAGGCGCAGGACAACGGCTCGGAGAACGCGGCGACCTGGCCGGGCAGCGCCTTCGACACCGGGTGGGTCAGCGCCTTCGCCGGCACGAGCACGTACTCGGCCATCGCGCCGTCGTAGCCCTTGAAGCCGAACATGTCGTGCACGTTGCACATCCAGTACGCGCCCTCGAGGCAGTAGCGGCACTCCCAGCACGGCACGATCTGCTCGCAGGCGATCCGGTCGCCCAGGTCGACGCCGCGCTTGGCCAGGGCGGCGTCGTCACCGGCGACGATCGTGCCGACGAACTCGTGTCCGGGGATGCGGTCCCGCTCCGCCCAGGCCGCACGGTTCTCGTCGCCCCAGAACTTCGCGGCGCCGTGGTAGCACTTCAGGTCGCTCGCGCAGATGCCGACGGCGTCGGTGCGGAGCAGGAGTTCCCCGGGGCCGGGCGTCGGGACGGGACGCTCCTCGAGCCGGTAGTCACCGGGGCCGTGGACGACGACGGCGCGCATCGTCGTGGGGATCGTGGTGGGGGCGGTCGTGGCCGCGTTCTCGGTCGTCGTCGACATGAGCTGTTCCTCCGTTGGGTGGCTTCGGCGATGACTGTACACCTTCCAGAACGTTTGTCCAGAACACAATTTCTGATAGGTTCGGCACCGAACGCAAGGGAGCGAACATGACGACGGACTTCGCCGCGGCCCTCCGACCGGGCCCCGACACGATCGACCTGACCAACGACTTCAGCGGCCGTACGGCGGTGGTGACCGGCGGGGCGTCGGGCATCGGCAACGCCATCGCCCGGGCCCTGGCTGCACGGGGTGCCCGTGTCGCCGTCGTCGACGTCCGCGCCGACGGCGCCATGACGGCGGCGGCGGACCTGCCCACGTCCGCGGCGCCCGTGACGGCCGGGGCGGACGCCGCCACCGACGGGGCGGGCGCGGCCACGGGCCTCCACGCCGGGTTCGCCTGCGACGTGACCGATGCCGACTCCGTGACCCGCACCGTGGCGGACGTCGTCCGGCTCTTCGGCGGCGTCGACGTGCTGGTGAACTGCGCTGGCATCGCCGCGCTCGCCCCGGCAGAGGACCTGACTGCCGAGACCTGGGCGGCGACCATCGACGTCAACCTGACCGGCACGTTCCGCGTGGCGCAGGCCGTCGGCCGGCACATGCTCGACGCCGGGTACGGGCGGATCGTGAACATCGCGTCGCAGGCGGCCCACGTCGGCATCGACGGGCACGCCGCCTACTGCGCATCGAAGGCCGGCGTCATCGGCCTGACGACGGTGCTCGCGCTCGAGTGGGGCGGACGCGGCGTCACCGTGAACACCGTGTCGCCGACCGTCGTCCTCACCGACCTCGGCCGTGCGGCCTGGGCGAACGAGAACGGCATCCGGCACCAGGACGAGATCCCCACTGGCCGCTTCGCGACACCCGACGAGATCGCCGCGGCCGTGCTGTTCCTGGCAGGGGAGTCGAGCGCCATGGTGAACGGTGCGGACCTCCGTGTGGACGGCGGGTTCACGATCCGCTGAGCCCTGCTCGGACTACGATCGCGGTGTCCGATCGAGTCGAAGGGTCCTGCTCTATGTCGTCCGAGAGCACCGCTGGCCCCGGCCCCGATGCGTCGCGCACCCGGTTCCCGCTGGACACCGTCTACCAGGCGGCGCGGATGTACTACCTCGAGGACGCCACGCAGGTCGAGATCGCCTCGCGCCTCGGCGTCTCACGCCCGACCGTCTCGCGGCTCGTGGCCGAGGCCCGCAAGGCCGGACTCGTCCGCATCGAGGTCGTCGACCCGTTCCAGGACGAGACCGTGGCGCTCGCCGAACGGCTGCAGGTCGTGCTCGGGCTGCGCGCGGTCCACCTCGCCGCGGTCACTCATGCCGCCACGCTCGGCGCCGACCTGGCCGCGCCGCTGGCCGCCGCGGTCGAGGGCATGGGACTCGTCCCCGGTGACGCCGTCCTGATGTCGTCCGGCCGCACCGTGTACGACGTCGCACGGTCCGGCATGCCGACCATGCCCGGCGTGCAGCTCGTCCCGACCGTGGGCGGGCAGGCCGACCCGATGCCGTGGTTCCAGACGAACGAGATCACCCGGACGGCCGCGGAGCACTCCGGCGCGATCCCGGCGTTCCTGTTCGCCCAGGCGCTGCCGTCCCCGGCGATGCGGTCCACCCTCGACGAGGACCCGGCGTTCCAGCACGTCGTCGGGCTCTGGAGCCGGGCGAAGGGCGCGATCCTCGGCATCGGGGCGCCGACCCACACGCGGGACGCCCTGGCCCGGGGCATCCCGGTCGAGGACGCCGCGTTCGACCGGGCGGCCGGCGACGTCTGCCTGAACTTCTACGCCGCGGACGGCTCGCCGATCGAGTTCCCCGGCAGCGACCGGATGGTGCGGACCTCGCGCGAGATCCTGTCGACCGTGCCGCACGCGGTCGGGGTCGCCGTGGGCAGCGCCAAGGTCACGAGCATCGTGGCCGCGGTGCGGGGTGGGTTGGTCAACGAGCTGGTGACGGACGCCGCGACGGCGCGTGCCGTGCTCGACGCACTCGCCTGAGCGCGATCCTTCCCATCACGCGTGCGATGGCGGGTGGATTCGGGCATACCTGGTCGATTCTTCGTGGCAGGTACGCCCGGTTCCGGTAGGTACGCCCGGATCCGGTAGGTACGCCCGATTCCGGCAGGTACGCCCGAGTCCGGTAGGTACGCCCGATTCCGGCAGGTACGCCCGATCCGTTAGGTACGCCCGGATTCGGCAGGTACGCCCGGATCCGGGGGTGACCGCAGGCGGCCTGGAGGCGCGGGGCGGGGCCGCACCGCGCCTCCAGGCCGGTGGTCCCCACGTCTAGAGCGCGCGCCGCACGTCCCACAGGTGGTGCACCGGGTCGTGCGCGTAGTAGGTGGCGAGCGTCGCGACGGTGAACGCGCTGCCGTCGGACCGGAGCCCGGTGCGTTCGAGCACCTCGTCGGGCACCGCCGCGAAGGCCCGGGCCGCGCGGTCTGCCGACTCCCGCAGTTCCCGAGCGACGACCGCGGGGTCCTGCTCGCCGTAACGGTCCTCGACGGCGGTGGCGTCTTGGTCCCAGTTCGGGAACGTCGGGGCGTCCTCGGTGAGCATCAGCTCGAGGCGCTCCGCCATCTTCCGGTGCACGTCCCGCACGTGGGCGCCGTACTCGAGCGGGGACCACGTGTGGTCGTCGGGGCGGTCGCGGACGTCGTCGCGGTCGAGCACCGCTGGCCACCCGGTGGTGTTCTCGTCGATGATGCCCGGCACGTCGCGGACGGTGACCGCGCTGCCGTCGTAGCCGCACTCGGGACACGCGGACTCGATGACCCACGTCCAGTTCTTCGTCTCGGGTTCGATCGCCATGGGCCGATGTTATGGCCTCGTTACTCAGCTTCCGGGTTCGCCGGACTGGTGCGGATCGGCGGGGACCCCCGTTCGGGTGACACGCCGTTCCCTGAGAATCACCGGCCAATGACATTTCGGTTGCTCGGTAACGTCGCTCGCTGTTCTGGGCCGGTTCCCGACGGCCCACCGATCTTCTCGAGGAGCGATGCATGGGTTCCGACCCCAGCAGTACCCACCCCCGACCGCACCGACGGCTGCGCGAGAGCGACGTCACCGTGGTCGACAAGAGCATGATGCGACGAGCCGTCAGCGGCATGGTCGTCGGCAACACCATGGAGTGGTACGACGTCGGTGTGTACGGCTACCTGGCTGTGACGATGGGGAAGGTCTTCCTGCCGACGGCCGAGCCCTCGGTGCAGATCCTGTTCAGCCTCGGGGTGTTCGCGGCGACGTACATCGCGCGACCGCTCGGTGGCATCGTGTTCGGACGCCTCGGCGACAAGATCGGCCGGCAGAAGGTGCTCGCGACGACGCTGATCATGATGGCGGCGTCGACGTTCCTGATCGGGGCGCTCCCCGCGTACGCGACGATCGGCGTCTTCGGCCCGATCCTGCTCGTCGTGCTCAAGCTCGCGCAGGGCTTCTCGACCGGTGGTGAGTACGCCGGGGCGACGACGTTCGTCACGGAGTACGCCCCGGACCGCCGTCGCGGGTTCTTCGCGAGCATCCTGGACTTCGGCAGCTACCTGGGCTTCGCGCTCGGTGCCACGGTCGTGTCGGTGCTGCAGCTCACCCTGGGCGAAGAAGCGATGACCGCGTACGGCTGGCGCTTCCCGTTCCTGGCGGCCGGTGTGATCGGCGTCGTGGCCATCTACTTCCGTCTGCGGATCGAGGAGTCGCCGGTGTTCCAGGCGACCCAGGCCGCGCAGGAGGCCGCGACCGAGTCCCGTGCGTCCTTCGACGGTGAGCGTCCGGCCAACGTCGTCGCGATGGTCCGTCAGCACTGGCGTCCGATCGTCATCGCGATCATGCTCGTCGCCGCGTCGAACACCGTCGGCTACGCCCTGACCTCCTACATGCCCACGTACCTGACCGACTCGCTCGGGTACTCCGCCATCGACGGCACGCTGCTGACGATCCCGGTGCTCCTGCTGCTCGCGGTGATGCTCCCGCTGACCGGCAAGCTCTCCGACCGCCTCGGCCGCCGCGTCGTGATGTGGATCGGTGCCGCCACCACCGTCGTGCTCGTCGTGCCGGCGTTCATGCTCATCGGGCACGGGGCGCAGTGGTCGACGCTCGCCGGCCTCGGGCTGCTCGCGCTCATGACCGCGCTGTGGGTGTCGAACCAGGCCGCGTCGCTGCCGGCGCTGTTCCCGACCTCGACGCGGTACGGCGGCATGGGCTTCGCCTACAACATCGCGATCGCGGTGTTCGGTGGGACCACGCCCCTGATCGTGCAGGCGCTGCTCACCGCGACGGGTGACGAGCTCGCGCCGGCGTACTTCCTGATGGCGATGAGCGTCGTCGGAGCGATCGGTGTCTTCTGCATGAAGGAGTCCTCGCAGCGCCCGCTGCCCGGGTCGATGCCGGCGGTGGAGACCGCGGACGAGGCGAAGGAGCTCGTGCTCACGCAGGACACGAACCCGCACCTGGACCTCGGTGACCTGCCGTTCGCGGCGCAGGACGCGGCGGCTGCTGCTGCGCGCGAGGCTGCTGCGCGGGAGGCGTCGCCGGTGCGGTGACGCTGCGGTTCTCGACGTGACCACGGACGGGAGGCGCGGTGCGGGTCCGACCCGCACCGCGCCTCCCGTCCGTGCGTGCGCACACTGCGACGATCCACGCGACGATCGACGCGCGTTCTGTCGCAGCATGCGCACGGAGCGGATGTGTGCGCATGAGGCGACGATGCACGCGTCGATCGACTCGTGCTCTGTCGCAAGACGAGTGCGCAGCCGCCCCTGCCCACGCGCACCCTCACTCGTGCCGGTGCTCCGATGCCGGGTCGACCGCGGGCCACACCGGGAACGGGTCCGGCCAGCCGCGCCACACGTCCGGCCCGGCGAGCAGCTCCGACGGCGTGAGCAGCGCCCCGTCGAGCGCCCGCTCGATCGCCCGGACGTCGAGCTGCTCGCCGACGAACCACAGCGCCTGCCCGATCGGGGCGTCGGCGTCCCACGACGGGTTCGCGGTGGGGTCGAGCGCGAGCATCGACCCGAAACTCGACCACGAGCCGACGTGGTCCGGCCGGGACGCCAGGCGGAAGAACCCCCGCGACCGCAGCACGCGGCCGTTCACCCCGGCGGACAGGTCCTCGGCGATGACGGTCGAGAGTCGTCCGGGGTGGAAGGGCAGCGGCTCCCGGTAGCGCATCGAGACCAGGGCATCGCGGGCCTCGCGCCCGGTGTCCGCGCCGCTCGACAGCGCGCGCATCCAGCCGGCGCCGGTGGCGAGCACCCGCGCGGCTCCACCGTTCGACGCCGGCAGGTCGGCGGCGCTCCGGATCGCGGGCAGGGCGACGATCACGGCCTGGGGTGCCATCCGGTGCAGCAGTGACACGAGCGCCCGACGCCGACGGCCGGACAGCGGCTCGATGCGGTCGAGGGCGATCACCGTCGCGTACTCGACGAGTGCGGCCATCCGGTCCGCGGCCACGAACGCGTCGTCGACGTCCGACCACAGCAGGTGCGCGACGTCGTCGGCCCGCAGCACCCCGACGACGTGCCGCAGCACCCGGTCGTCGCCGGTCTCGGACCGTGCCGCGTTGGCGAGCAGCATGCCGACGGCTCGGGCATCGGCCCCGGGGTGCAAGGTGACGACGAGCCCGTGGCCCGCGTCGGGTCCGCAGACCCGGTCGAGCTGGTCGGCCCGGTCGGCCACGGCGCGGGCAGTGGCGAAGGCACTCCCGGCGACGTGCATCCGGTGTCCGTCCGAGATCCGGGCGGCGACGCGGTCGGCGTCGACCTGGTGCAGGGCGGTGACGAGGGTGATGGCAGCAGCACGCATGTCCGCTACTGTAACTGAAAACCGTTATCAACAAGGAGGCTCGTCGTGAAGGTCCGCAACTCCCTCAAGGCCCTGAAGAAGATCCCCGGCTCGCAGGTGGTCCGACGCCGGGGTCGCGTCTACGTCATCAACAAGAAGAACCCCCGCTGGAACACCCGGCAGGGCTGACGTCAGCGGCGGTCCGTAGGGTGGCGGCATGCGACTGCTGCTCATCCGCCACGGCCAGACCCCCGCGAACGTGCACGGCATCCTCGATGCCGTGGTGCCCGGACCGGGGCTGACCGAGCTCGGGCAGCAGCAGGCCGACGCCCTGCCCGCAGCACTCGCCGACCGGGGGATCGAGCGACTGTTCGTGTCGACGATGGTCCGCACGCAGATCACCGCGGCGCCCCTGGCGACCTCGCTCGGCCTCGAGCCCGTGGTGCTCCCGGGCCTGCGCGAGATCGAGGCGGGCGACACCCAGGGCAAGAGCGACAAGGTGTCCGTGCAGACCTACATCTCCACCGTGCACGGCTGGTCCGGCGGTGACCGCACGACCCGGATGCCCGGTGCCGAGAGCGGCGTCGAGTTCTTCGAACGCTACGACGACGCCGTCCGGCAGATCGAGGCCACCGGGGTCGCGGTCGCCGCCGCCGTCAGTCACGGTGCCGCGATCCGCACGTGGGCGAGCGCGGCTGCGCAGAACACCCCCGACCACTTCGGCACGAAGCGCCACCTGGAGAACACCGGCATCGTGGAGCTCGAGGGCTCGTTCGCCGACGGCTGGCGCCTGGTGGACTGGGAAGGCGAGCCGGTCGGCGGCGACCAGCTCATCGACCGCACGGCGCTCGACCCCACCGGCGAGCGTTTCTGACGCTGGTCGCAAACGCGACCAGCGGCTCGCGAACGCGACCACGAACGGACGGGAGGCCCGGTACCAGCTGGTACCGGGCCTCCCGTCTGTGGTCGGTCGCGTCGACTACGCGAGCTGCGACGCCGATGCGGACGTCAGCGGCACGATCACGCCGTGCGACTCACGCAGCACGTCGAGCGTGCGCTGGACCTCGTCCGCGCGCTCCTCGGTCGTCCAGCCGAGCGCACCGGCGAGCACGTCGGCCAGCTCGTCGAGCAGGTCGATCGTGACCCCGCCGACGAACGCCAGGTTCGTGCGGCGCAGGACGACGTCGACCAGGTGGACGGCCTGCTCGTGGCGGGCGAAGTACGCGACCTCGGCGCGGGTGAGCGACGGGTCGGACTCGAGCGGCTCGACGGGGCCGTCGGTCAGGACGTCCACGACCTCGGCGGCACGGGTGCCGTAGCGCTCGAGCAGCCCCTCGACCAGCGACTCGTCCAGGCCGTCGCGGTGCGACTTGATCCACAGGGCACGCTGGGCGTCCGTGGTCGGGAACTCCTTGCCACCGCCGATCGGCATGCCCGTGGTGTCGACCTTGCGGCTCATGCCGAGCTTGGTCGTCGCCTCGGTGGACAGGTGTGCAGCGAGGGCCCGGAAGGTCGTCCACTTGCCACCGACGAGCGACAACACGGTGGACTTCGGCAGGCCGGCGATCTGGGTGTCCACGATCCGGTAGTCACGGGACACGAAGCCGGGGGCGGTGTCCTCGTGGCGGGGGAGCGGACGGATGCCGGAGTAGCTGTAGACGATGTGGTCGCGGGTGACGTCGATCTGCGGGAACACGTGCTTGACGAGCCCGAAGAAGTAGTCGATCTCCTCGTCGGTCGTCGTGACCGGCTTCGAGGGGTCGGCGTCGATGTCGGTCGTGCCGATGAGGACCCGGCCCTTGAGCGGGTAGATGAGGACGATGCGGCCGTCGTCGTTCTCGAAGAACAGCTCGCGGCCCTTGGTGGCCTCGAGCAGCTCGTCGTTGTGGACGACGATGTGCGAGCCCTTCGTGCCGCCCATGAACTTCGTCTCGCCGCCGAACGCCTCGTTCGTCAGGTCGGTCCAGGGGCCGGAGGCGTTGATCACGACGTCGGCCGTGAAGACGAACTCGTCGCCGGTCTCGCGGTCACGCAGCAGGACGCCGCCGTCGCGGGTGCCGGCTGCCTCGACGTAGTTGACGGCGCGTGCCTTGTCGGCTCCGGCGGCCAGGCCGTCCTTCAGGACGTCGAGGGCCAGGCGCTCGGGCTCGTGCACGCTCGCGTCGTAGTAGGTGCCCGTGTACTTCAGGTCCTTGTTGAGGGCGGGCATGTCCTCGAGCGCGGCCTTCTTGGTGCGGAAGACGTGCTTCGGGACGGAGCCGCCGTCACGCGAGAAGGAGTCGTAGATCGTCATGCCGATCTTGATGAGCATCGCGCCGCGCTCCTTGGTGGAGCGCTGCTTGTGCGTCAGCATGCGCAGCGGGGCGTTCATGATGCCGGAGAACGTCGAGAAGATCGGCATGGTCGTCTGCAGCGGCTTGACGTAGTGCGGGGCGATGCGGATCAGGCCGTTGCGCTCCTGCACGCTCTCGCGCACCAGGCGGAACTCGCCGTTCTCCAGGTAGCGGATGCCGCCGTGGATCATGTGGCTCGAGGCCGCGGAGGCGCCGGAGGCGTAGTCGCCACGCTCGACCAGGGCGACGTCGACGCCCTGGAGCGCCAGGTCGCGGAACGTCGCGATGCCGTTGATGCCGCCGCCGACGACGAGGACCTGCGCGTTCGGGCGCTCGGTGAGGGCGGTCACCGTGTTCCGGGGCTGTGTCTTCTTCGACATGGTTCGTCGCTTCCTTCGTCTGTTCGTGGGGTCAAGATCGATCGTGCGCTCGTTCGACAGGGCGGGCAACTTGCGTGCACGAACGTGCAGCACACGTGTCGTCCAGGCCCGACACGGCGGTCAGGAGGCGCGGCAGGGGTTGCAGAGGCCCTGCACGTCCGTGCATGGTTGCGTTCGACAGATCGGAGCACCATGAGCGATGCGGCTCAGCCCATGCGCACGCAGCAGGCGCTGCGCGCCGCCCACCTGTACTACCTGCAGGACCTGACGATGGACGCCATCGCCGACGAACTCGGCACCTCGCGCTCGTCGGTGTCGCGGCTGCTGAAGTACGCCAGGGACACCGGGCTCGTCGACATCCAGATCCGGTCGCCCCTGGACCAGGCCGCTGCGCTGAGCCGGAGCATCCGCTCCCGCTTCGGGGTGCACGCGCACGTCGTCCCGGTGCCGGACCACACGAGCGACGTCGACCGGCTCGAGCGGGTCGCGCTGTCCGCCGCCCGGATCCTGACGCAGTACGTCGAGTCGAACATGGTCATCGGGATCTCGTGGGGCTCGACCGTGAGTGCGGTCAGCCGCTACCTGGTGCCGAAGACCACCCACGGCTCGACGATCGTGCAGATCAACGGCGCCGCGAACACCCGCACCACCGGCATCGTCTACGCGTCCGAGATCCTGCGCCGGTTCGGCGAGGCCTACGGGGCCTTCGTGCAGCAGTTCCCGGTGCCGGCGTTCTTCGACGACCCCGCGACGAAGGAAGCGCTGTTCCGCGAGCGCTCGATCCGCCGTGTGCTCGACCTGCACGAGCGGATGGACCTCGTCGTGTTCGGTGTCGGTGCCCCGCAGGCCCCGGTGCCCTCGCACGTGTACTCCGGCGGGTACCTCGATCCCGAGGACCGCGACGAGCTCACGCAGGCGGGGGTCGTCGGGGACGTCTCGACGGTGTTCTACCGGGCCGACGGCTCGTGGAAGGACATCGGGGTGAACGCCCGGGCCGGCGCTCCGGACCTCGACACGATCAAGCGCGCGCCGCGGCGGGTCTGCGTCGTCGCCGGGCGGTCGAAGGCGGCGTCGCTGCGGGGCGCGCTGGCCGCCGGGCTCATCACGGACCTGATCCTGGACGAGAGCGTGGGGCAGGCGATCCTGCAGCCCTGAGTCAGGACCTGACGCAGTTTGTCGGTGGTCCGTCGTAGGTTCTCGACCATGGTGCTTTCTCTCGAACAGCCCGGTCAGCGGTACTTCCGGCGGATGGTCGGCAGCGACGTCGACCAGGCGCTCGCGTTCTTCACGGGCGACTACGACTTCCGTGCACCACTGGTCCGTCGCACCCACGAGAACGCCCACTGGGACTTCGCGGGCGTCGGTGACGAGCGGATGTCCCTGCGCTCGTCACGGTTCATGGTCGACCTGCGGAGCGAGAGCCAGGTCGACGACGAGTTCCTGGTCGCCTGGATGCGCAGCGGTTCGAGCCGGATCACCTCGGGCGGCGAGACGTACGAGCTCGAGGCCGGGGTGCCCGTCGTGCTGCCCTTCGCCGAGCCGTACGCGCTGCACCACCGCGACATCGCCCTGAACCTGGTGCACCTGGACCGCGACTTCGTCCGAGCCGTGGCCGGCGACGACGACTTCGCCTTCGAGCCGATGCGCCGCCCGACGGCCGACGGCATCGCGCTGTGGCGGTCGGTGGTGCGGAAGTACTCGGCCACGTGGCTCGACGTCGACCGGTCGATGAGTCCGATGGTGCAGCACGACATCGCCGAGGCCTTCGCGACCGCGGCGATCCGGGCGTTCCCGCAGCGCAACAAGTGGCGTGCGACGGTGTCCGGCAGCGGCCCGGAGCACGACCGCCTGCGCCGGGCGCTCGAGTTCGTGCACGAGCACGCGCGCGAAGCGATCGGTACCCCGGACATCGCCGCGGCGGCGGGGCTCAGCCCGCGCGGGCTGCAGCAGTCCCTCCGTCGGCACCTCGACCAGACTCCGGGGGAACTCCTGCGCGGCGTGCGACTCGACGGTGCCCGGACCGACCTGGTCGGCAGTGGCCTGGACGAGACGACGGTGGCCGAGATCGCGCGGACGTGGGGCTTCGGGCACCTCGGGCGCTTCTCGGCGACCTACCGCAGCCGTTTCGGGGAGCTGCCGAGCGAGTCGCTGCGCGGGCACTGACCGACTGCTGCTGCGGACCGCTCCGCCGAATCTGATGACACGGATCGCGCTGCGGCTGTCCGGATGTTCGGCTGAGCGCTGCTGTGGGCGAATCCGGTGCTCAATGGATGGGACGAACGCACCGCCCACGAAGGAGTCAGCATGCGCATCGGCGTCCCCACCGAGATCAAGAACAACGAGTACCGCGTCGCGGCCACGCCCGCCGGTGTCGCCGAGCTCGGGTCGCACGGCCACCAGGTGTTGGTGCAGGCCGGGGCCGGGTCCGGTTCGGCCTTCACCGACGACGAGTACCGCACCGCCGGCGCCACGATCGTCGACACCGCGGCCGAGGTGTGGGAGCACGCCGAGCTGATCCTCAAGGTGAAGGAGCCGGTCGCGTCGGAGTACCCGATGATCCGGCCGGGCCAGGTGCTCTTCACCTACCTGCACCTCGCCGCCGACCGACCGCTGACCGACGCGCTCATCGACTCGGGTGCGACGGCGATCGCCTACGAGACCGTGCAGCTGCCGGACCGCTCGCTGCCCCTGCTGTCGCCGATGTCCGAGGTCGCCGGGCGACTCTCCGCCCAGGTCGGCGCGTTCCACCTGATGCGCACCAACGGTGGGCGCGGGCTGCTGCTCGGCGGGGTCCCCGGCACGCCGAAGGGCCGCGTGGTCGTCATCGGCGGCGGCGTCGCGGGGGAGCACGCCGCGACGATGGCGCTCGGCATGGGCGCCGACGTCACGGTGTTCGACATCAGCCTGCCGCGGCTCCGGGCCCTGGACGCCCGGTTCGACGGCCGCGTCACGACCCTGCGCTCGTCGGCGCACGCCATCGCCGAGGCCCTGCGCGACGCCGACCTGGTGATCGGCTCCGTGCTCATCCCCGGGGCGTCCGCGCCGAAGCTCGTCACCGACGCGATGGTCGCCGACATGCGGCCGGGCTCGGTGCTGGTCGACATCGCGATCGACCAGGGCGGCTGCTTCGAGGGCTCCCACCCGACCACCCACGACGACCCCACGTTCGCCGTGCACGACACCGTGTACTACTGCGTGGCGAACATGCCCGGGGCCGTCCCGCGCACGAGCACGATCTCGCTGACGAACGCCACGCTGCCGTACGCCGTCGCGATCGCCGACCGTGGCTGGGAGGCCGCGCTCGAGGCCGACCCCGCACTCGCCGCCGGCCTGAACGTGCACGACGGCCGGGTCACGAATGCCGCGGTCGCCGCCGCCCACGGCCTGGTCGCGCCCGCGCGCTGATTCTTCGCGCTGAGGCCGGGGGCGTCGGGCTGTCCGGCCGCCCACTTCGCGAAAGCGACAGTTCCCCGCCGAACATCGGCGGGGAACTGTCGCTTTCGCGGCCCCGACGGGTGCGAGGCCGCGGGAACTGTCGCTTTCGCGGGCCTGACGCGCAGGTAGCCGCGCGTCAGGCCGCCACCGGGGCCGCCGCCCGACCGGCACGGCGTCCGACCCAGCCGGCGCGGGCACGCACCACCACGGTCACGACGACCACGGCCGCCGCAGCCACCACGGCCGCGACCGCCGTCGGCACGGAGACGAGCGGCCCCTCGAACCGGGCCACGGCGACCCACGCCAGACCCCACGCGACCGAGGCCATGGGCGCCAGGCGTCCCCGGCCCCACAGCGCGATGAGGACCCCGACGAGCCCGGCCACCGCGGCGACGACCACGCCCCACGGGTCCTGCCCGAGTCCGAAGCCCCGGAAGCCCGCCGCCGTCAGCACCGCAGCGGTGTTCGCGGCCGTCGCGACGCAGACCCACCCGAGGTAGAGCCCGAACGTGCCGTCGGTCAGGATCGCCTCGACGACCCCGCGGGACGGGGTGCGGCGCAGGATCGTGAACGTCCAGATCAGCACGACGAGCAGTGCGACGATGATCGGCTCGCTCGCCCACAGGAACCCGAACTGCACCGACAGGATCCACGCGGCGTTGAGCAGCAGGGAGAGCACCGCCGGCACCACCAGCCGCTCGTGCCGCTCGTCGTTCGCGGTGCGGAAGAGCTGCAGGACCGCGTAGCCGATGAGCCCGGCGTAGACGACACTCCAGATCGAGAAGGCCGGGCCGTCCGGGGCGATCGCGGTGGAGGACGCCGACAGGGCGCCACCGGCGGCGTCCTGGATGGGCGTGCCACCGGCAGCGCCCGACCCCACGTACGCGCCGATGACGGCGACGACTGCGCTCACGGCCACCGCGATGCGCTTCCAGATCCTCTTCATGACAGTCCCTTTCGTCAGCATGCTGATGACCTGCACCGTAGGCGGCCGGTGGCGGCGGTCGTGCAGCGCACGTTCAGGCAGGACGCGGGGCGTGTGGCGGGGCCGCCACGGGCCTCCAGGCCGGAGACCGGCCACCCTGCGTACGGTGGGCGCGTGAGCGTCGAACTGAACACCGTCTACATCGACCGGATCGCACCGATCGCGAGTCCGTCCCTCGACGACACCTTCCGGATGCTCGACGAGCAGGGCGCCAGCGCGTGCATCGTCCTGCACCAGCCCGACGCCGAGGAACTCGGCGACGTCGCGGTCGCCCTCGGCCTGCACGAACTCGCCGTCGAGGACTCCGCCGAGGGGCACCAGCGACCGAAGCTCGAGCGCTACGGCTCGACGCTGTTCGTGGTGCTCAAGCCGGCGCTGTACAACGACCAGCAGGAAGAGGTGGCGTTCGGCGAGGTGCACGCCTTCGTCGGTGAGACCTTCTTCCTCGCCGTCGTGAAGGCCGACCCCCGTGGCAAGCAGACCGTTCCCAAGGCGCTGCAGCGGTTGAGCGGCAAGCCGGGGCTGGTGACCGTCGGCCCGCAGGCGCAGCTCTGGGCGCTGATGGACTCCATCGTCGACGGCTACGTGCCGGTGATCGACGGACTCGAAGAGGACATCAACCAGATCGAGGACCAGCTGTTCTCGGGCGAGGCCGGTGTGTCCCGGCGCGTGTACGAGCTGTTCGGCGAGGTCGTCGACTTCCAGCGAGCGGCGCGTCCCCTGGTCTACATGATCGAGAACCTGCACCGCGGCGCCGAGAAGTACCACCTGCCGATCGAGATGCAGCGACGGTTCCGTGACGTCCTCGACCACGCGATCCGGGTGGTGGAACGCCTCGACACGTTCCGGCAGCTGTTGCAGAACGCCCTGACCGTCGACTCGACCCTGGCGGCGCAGAAGCAGAACGACGACACGAAGAAGATCTCCGGCTGGGCGGCGATCCTGTTCGCGCCGACGCTCATCGCCGCGATCTACGGGATGAACTTCACGCACATGCCCGAACTCGGCTGGACGTGGGGGTACCCGCTGTCGATCGTCGCGATGGTCCTGTTCGCCGCGATCCTGTACGTGGTGTTCAAGGTCAAGCGCTGGTTCTGAGCCGCAACCGGAGCCGCGCCGCAGCAGGATTTGCAGCGGACGGCCCCGGACCGGAAAGCTCTGACGTGCAACGACGCCGACTGGAGCCCGCATGCCGCACGAACTCGTCCACCTGACCGCCGGTGGCGTCTCGCTCGTCCTGGACTGCCGCGACGACGCGCTCCCCGCCGTCGTGCACTGGGGAGCGGCACTCGGACCGCTCGACACCGACGCGCTGACGGCCCTCGCCGACGCCGACGTCACCCCGGTGTCCCCGAACGAGATGGACGACCCGGTCCGCCTGTCGGTGCTGCCCGAGCCGCACCGGGGCTGGAGCGGTCGTCCGGGGCTCGCCGGGCACCGTGACGGCGCCGACTGGTCGCCGGCGTTCACGGTGACGTCGCTCGCGGTCACCGACTCCGCGGTCACGGCCGACGCCGAGGACACCGTCGCCGGACTCACCGTCCGGGTCACCATCGAGATGCTCGGCTCCGGGCTCGTGCGGGCCCGCGCGGGCGTGACGAACACCGCCGACGGCGTCTACACCGTCGACGACCTGACGCTCGCGATGCCGATCCCGTCGGGGGCCCGCGAGATCCTGGACTTCGCCGGCCGCTGGGGCAAGGAGCGGACCCCGCAGCGCCGCGAACTCGTCGTGGGGACCCACCAGCGCGAGGGACGGAAGGGCCGCACCGGCACCGACGCCGCGACCGTGCTGACGGTGGGGGAGCCGGGCTTCGGCTTCGCCCACGGCCGGGTCTGGGGCGTCCACACCGCCTGGAGCGGGAACCACCGGCACCACGCCGAACGGCTCGCCACGGGCCGCCAGGTCATCGGCGGCGGCGAACTCCTGCTGCCCGGCGAGGTCCGGCTCGGCACCGGCGCCACGTACGAGGGGCCGTGGGTGTACTTCGCCCACGGGGACGGCCTCGACGACCAGGCCCGACGGTTCCACCGCTGGCTCCGCAGCCGCCCGCAGCACCCGATGACGCCCCGCCCGATGACGATCAACGTGTGGGAGGCCGTGTACTTCGACCACGACCTGGCCCGCCTCGTCGACCTCGCCGAGCGTGCTGCGGCCCTCGGCGTCGAACGCTACGTGCTCGACGACGGCTGGTTCCGCGGCCGCCGCGACGACCACGCCGGCCTCGGTGACTGGTACGTCGACGAGGACGTCTGGCCGGACGGTCTCGGCCCGCTGGTCGACCGCGTCCGTGCGCTCGGCATGGAGTTCGGCCTGTGGTTCGAACCCGAGATGGTGAACGAGGACAGCGACCTCGCCCGTGCCCACCCGGAGTGGATACTGCAGGCCGACGGTCGGCTGCCCGCGCGTTCCCGCGACCAGCAGGTGCTGAACCTGGCGATCCCCGAGGCCTTCGACCACGTGCTCGAACGGATGACGGCGATCATCGGCGAGTACGCGGTCGACGCCGTGAAGTGGGACCACAACCGCGACCTCGTCGAGGCGGGGTTCCCGGGCGGCGGCGCGGCGGTCCACGAGCAGACCCTCGCCGCGTACCGGTTGATGGCGACGCTCGGCGAGCGGTTCCCGTCCCTGGAGATCGAGTCGTGCTCGTCGGGTGGCGGTCGGGTCGACCTCGGCGTCATCGAGCACACCGCGCGGGTGTGGGTGTCGGACGACATCGACCCGCTGGAGCGCCAGCAGATGCACCGGTGGACGCAGCAGCTCCTGCCGCCGGAGCTGCTCGGGTCGCACATCGCGAGCGGCCGGAACCACACGACCGGTCGCGTCCACGACCTCGCCTTCCGTGCCGGCACCGCCCTGGTCGGCCACCTCGGCATCGAGTGGGACCTGGCCGGCGCGACCGCCGACGAGTCCGCTGCACTGACCGAGTGGATCGCGCTGTACCGCGAGCTCCGCCCGCTCCTGCACGGCGGTGACCTGGTGCGCTCCGACGAGGTCGACGACGCGCGGCTCGTGTACGGCACGGTCGCGCCGGACCGGCAGCAGGCCGTCTTCTTCCTCGCCAGCATCGGCCGCTCCGAGGTCTCCGGCACCGGCCGGGTCACCTTCCGTGACCTCGACCCCGACACGGCGTACCGCGTCGACCCGGTGGTCATCGGCGACGGCCACGACCTGGTGCGACCGGACTGGTGGTCCGGCCCGCGCGTGTTCAGCGGCCGGGTGCTCGGCACCGTCGGCCTGCAGCCGCCGCTCATGCAGGCCGACTGCGTGGTGCCGTTCCGGGTGACGGCCGTCTGACGGCGGGTGGTCGGGGCTCCCGGCCTGGAGGCCCGTCCCGCGTCCGGCGGGCCCGTTGCGGTCCGTCATCGGGTGCGTCCAGCCCGTTAGGCTTCCGGTCATGCCGCACTCCGGACACGCGACCCCGGTCTGGGCCCTCAAGCTCGCCGTCGTCACCGCCCTGGTGGGCGTCTCCGGCGGCATCGCCGGCATCGCGGTCTGGCTCGCGCTCCAGCTCATCCAGTTCGTCGCCTTCGGGTACGGGTTCGGTGGGCACCTCGAGGCCGCCGACGCATCGTCGGGCCTGAACCGGTTCCTCGCGCTCACGGCGGCCGGCGTCCTGACCGGGTTCGCCTGGTGGGCGCTCCGTCGGTGGGGGCGCTCGATCGTCTCGGTCACCGCGGCCGTCGACGGCAAGCGGATGCCGGCCCTGGCGACGCTCGCAAACGCCGGCATCCAGATCCTGGCCGTGGGGCTCGGCGCGTCCATCGGTAAAGAGGTCGCGCCGCGTGAAGTCGGAGCCTGGCTTGCTCAACTCGTCACCCGGCGTGCGGGGCTGACCGCACGCGAGACGAAGATCCTCGTCGCCTGCGGTGCTGCGGCCGGCCTCGCCGCCGTGTACGACGTACCCCTCGGTGGTGCGCTGTTCGCGGTCGAGGTCCTGCTCGGGGAGATCAGCTTCGCGACCGCCCTGCCCGCCTTCGCCACGAGTGCCGTCGCCGCCATCACCGCCCGGCTCGTGATCCCGGACGAGGTGCTGTACCACGTGCCCGCGATGCACCTGTCGCCGTCGCTGCTCGTCTGGGCGATCGTCGTCGGGCCCGTGCTGGGGCTCGCCGGGGTCGGGTTCGTCAAGCTGACCAACCGGCTGCAGGGCATCGCGCCGAAGGGCTGGCGCCTGCTCGTCGTGCTGCCGGTGGTCTTCGCGATGGTGGGGCTCATCGCGATCCCGTTCCCGGAGATCCTCGGCAACGGGCGGGCGCTCGGCCTCGTCGCGATGAACACCACGCTCGACGACGCCTCGTTCGCCGGCCTCTCACCGATCGTCCTGCTGCTGTTGCTCGGGGTCCTGCGGACCGTGACCACCTCGGCGACCATCGGAGCGGGTGCGGTCGGTGGCACGCTGACCCCCTCGATCGCGATCGGTTCCGCGATCGGTGGCGGGCTGGGCGGTGCGTGGCTGCTGCTGTGGCCGGCCGACGGCCCGAGCCTGGCGGCCTTCGCCTTCGTCGGTGCAGCGGCCTTCCTCGCCACCACCATGCGGGCGCCGTTCACCGCCCTGGTGCTCGTCGTCGAGTTCACCCAGCAGGGCACCGACATCCTCGTGCCCTCGTTGCTCGCGGTGTCCGGTGCCGTCGCCGTCGGGTACGTGCTCGCCCGCCGTCGCAGCGCTCAGATGGTGTGAAGACCCCGAACGTTCCGGTACGGACGGCTACCCGGCGGCCTACTGTCGGCGCCAGGACGGAGCGACGGGCTCCGCACCGAGACGAGGAGCAGCCGATGGCGGGTTTCGACGACATCACGAAGAAGGCCCAGGAGTTCCTGAAGGACGGCAAGGTCCAGGACGCCCTGCAGAGCGAGAAGGCCGAGGGCGTCAGCGACAAGGTGCTCGGCGGTGTGGCCGACGCGGTCAAGAAGGCCACGGGCGGCAAGTACGACGACAAGATCGACGGTGCCCGCGACGCAGCGGACAAGAAGATCGGCAACGAGTAGCGAACGACGTGCAACGGCCCAGGACCCGGCGTGGTCCTGGGCCGTCGCCGTGCCGACTGGACGTGGTCGGGAACAACGGACACCATGGACGGGTTGCTCCGGACAGCAGCACCAGGAGGACGAGACGTGACAGTCGTGGCGCCGAACCAGCCGCTCACCGAGACCGAGGTCGAGGCGATCAAGCGGGACTTCCCGATCCTCGCGCAGGACGTGAACGGGCAGCCGTTGGCGTACCTGGACTCCGGGGCGACGGCTGAACGCCCGCGCCAGGTCCTCGACGCCGAGCGCCGGTTCCTCGAACACGACAACGCCGCCGTCCACCGCGGCGCGCACACGCTCGCGGCGCTCAGCACCGACGCCTACGAGGACGCCCGTGCCACCATCGCCGGCTTCATCGGCGCCGCTGCCCCGACCGAGGTCGTGTGGACCGCGAACGCCACCGACGCCCTCAACCTCGTCGCCTACGGCATGGCCAACGCCAGCCGTGGCCGCGGCGGTGCCGACGCCGAGCGCTTCCGCCTGGGCGCCGGTGACGAGATCCTCGTCACCGAGGCCGAACACCACGCCAACCTCGTGCCGTGGCAGGAGCTCGCCGCGCTGACCGGTGCCACCCTGCGCTGGATCCCGGTCGCCGACGACGGCACCTGGACCGCCGACGACGCCGCGGCCCTGATCACGGACCGCACGAAGGTCGTCGCGTTCTCGCACGTCTCGAACGTCACCGGGATGATCGCCCCCGTCGAGCAGGTCGTCGGCCTCGCCCACGCCCGCGGCGCCCTCGTGGTGCTCGACGCCTGCCAGTCTGCACCGCACCGTCCCCTCGACGTGCAGCAGCTCGGGGTCGACTTCGCCGCGTTCTCCGGGCACAAGATGCTCGGCCCGAACGGCATCGGCGTGCTCTGGGGCCGTGCCGAGCTGCTCGACGCCCTGCCGCCGTTCCGCACCGGTGGCTCGATGATCACCACCGTGACGATGGAGGGCTCCGAGTTCATGCCAGCGCCCGAGCGGTTCGAGGCCGGCACGCAGCCCGTGTCCCAGGCGGTCGCCCTCGCCGAGGCGGTCCGCTACCTGCAGGGCATCGGCATGGAACGCGTCCGCGCCCACGAGGAGCACCTTGCCCGCCGGATGCTCGACGGTCTCGCCGCCGTGCCCGGCATCCGCCTGGTCGGCCCGCCCGCCGGTGTCCCGCGCTCCGGTCTGGTCGCGTTCGACGTCGACGGTGTGCACGCCCACGACGTCTCGCAGTACCTCGACGCGCAGGGCATCGCCGTGCGCTCCGGCCACCACTGCGCCCAGCCGCTGCACCGCCGCCTCGGTCTGGTCGCCACCAGCCGCGCGAGCACCTACGTCTACACGACCGAGCACGACGTCGACCGGTTCCTCGCAGCCGTCGCCGAGGTCCGCGACTACTTCGGAGCCACCGCGTGAACGCCCTCGACAGCCTGTACCAGCAGGTCATCCTCGACCACGCGAAGGCGCGGCACGGCGACGGTGCGATGCCTGACGCGGATGCCTCGCACTTCGAGCGGAACCCCACGTGCGGCGACGAGATCACGGTCAGCCTGCGGCTCGAACCCGGCACCGACCGTATCGCCGGGCTCGCCTGGCAGGGCGACGGCTGCTCGATCTCGATGGCCTCGGCATCGGTCCTTACCGACATGGCCGTCGGCCGCACCGTGCCGGAGTTCCTCGCACTGACCGAGGAGTTCCGCACCATGATGCGCTCGCGTGGTGTCGGTGAGCCCGACGAGGACGTCCTCGAGGACCTCGTCGCCTTCCACGGCGTCTCCAAGTTCGTCATGCGCGTCAAGTGCGGCATGCTCGCCTGGGTCGCGGCGGAAGCCGCCGCGCGCGAGGCGACCGCGGCCCGCTGAGCCGGCTGCGGCTCGCGATCGCGACCACCGACCGACCGGGAGGCCCGTTGCGGGCCCGCCCCGCGCCTCCCGTCCGCAGCTGGTCGCCGACCAGGCCCCGGAAGGCTTGAACGGTATGCCTATTCAAGGGGCGCGATGATCATCGAGACGGAGCGACCCGGCGCAGGCCGGGCCGACGCGATCGTGCGGGCCTACCTGACGGAGGTCGCGTCGCGGTGGTACGGGCGGGCGGCGACGCCGGCCGAGGTCGACCGGGCGCTCGACGAGGAGCCGTACGACGACCTGCAGGGGGACTCCGGGGTGTTCGTCATCGCGAGTGACGGGGAAGCCGCTGTCGCCTGCGCCGCCGTGCGCTTCGTCGGTGCCGTCGGCGAGCTGACGAAGGTGTTCACGCTGCCGGAGCACCGCGGCCGAGGCGTCGGTTCGGCGCTCCTGCGCCACGTCGAGGACCTCTGCAGGGGACGCGGGATCACGTCGCTGCGGCTGGACACCCGCGCTGAGCTCGCCGAGGCCTGTGCGCTCTACGAGCGGCTCGGCTTCGTCCGGGTGGCGCCGTTCAACGACGACCCGTACTCCGACCGCTGGTACGTGAAGTCGCTCAGGGGAGCGTGACGACGAGCTTCCGGGCGGAGACTCCGGCGCGGAGTTCGGCGAGGGCGTCCGGGATCGCGGCGAGTCCCGATCCGACGACGGACGCGGTCGGGGTGGCACGGTACCGCCCGGTGCGGAGCGCCTCGGGCAGGAAGTCGCGGTAGATCGCGGGGCCGACCTCGGACTCCGTCGGGCGGCCGCCCCAGATCGCGGTGACGTGGACCCCGTGTCGGCGCTCGAGCCGCGCCCGGATCGTCGTCACCGGTGTCGGGTACGCCGACGCGAGTCGACCTGAGCCGGTGGCGGCTCGGACGATCGGGAGCGTGCGGGTCAGCGAACCCTGGCCGAAGGCGAGGGTGCCGGCGAGCTCCCGGTCGGCGAGTGCCTCGAGGATGCGGCGTGCGGCACCGTCGTCGCGGTAGTCGAACACGGCCTCGGCCCCGAGGTCCTGCACGAACCCGTGGTTCTTCGGCGATGCGGTGCCGATCACGGCGTACCCGGCGGCCCGGGCGAGTTGGACGGCGTTGGCGCCGACGCTCGTGGACGCACCCCACACCAGGACGACCCCGTCGCGATCGACCGCATCGGCCGTGGGGAGCGACAGCGCGAGCTGGTCCGGCTCGAAGAGCCCTGCCGCGGCGGTCGAGACGGCGAGCGGCAGCACCGCCGCCTGCTCGGCGGGCAGGGCATCCGGAACCGGGGTCGTCACACGGTCGAGCAGCAGGACCAGGTGCTGGAAGGCGCCTTCGGCAGCACTGTTCCGGTGCTGTTCCTGCCCCGCGGCGTGCCCGACGACCCGGTCGCCCACGCGGAAGCGCTCGACGTCCGGGCCGATCGCGACGACCGTGCCGGCGACGTCCGACCCGAGGACCGCGGGGAACCGCAGCTTCGGGAACACCAGGTGCCGGAAGAGCCCGCCGACGGCGTCGACCGGGTTGACGGCGACCGCCTCGGCGCGGACGACGAGTTCGCCGGGGCCGGGCTGGGGGACCGGTGCGGGCCCGACGGTGAACCGCCCGGTCGACGTGGTCCAGAGTGCTGGGTTGCCCGATGGCGACATGGTGTCCCGATCTCTTGCTCGAAGTGAGTCATGACACGACGTGTCATCGCACAGTCAACCATGACACGACGTGTCATCACCACTACTGTGGACGCATGCGTTGGTCTCCGGATGCCCGAGGGCGACTCGAGCGAGCGGCGTTCGAGCTCTTCGCCGAGCAGGGCTACCAGGCGACGACCGTGCCGCAGATCACCGAGCGAGCCGGCCTGACGACCCGCACCTTCTTCCGGTACTTCGCCGACAAGCGCGAGGTGATCTTCGCCGGTGACGAGATCCCCGACCTCGCCCGGGCTGCCATCCAGGGTGCACCGGCCGGGATCGACCCGCTCGACATCGTCGTGCACGGCCTCCGCACCGTCGCCGACGAGCGGTTCGAGGGGCGGCACGGCGAGGTCGGCTCGGTGCGGCGGCTGGTGCTGTCCGAGTCGTCGCTCCGGGAGCGCGACGCCCGGAAGCGCGCCGACCTGACGGACGCCGTGCGCGAAGCCTTCGTCGACCGCGGGCTCGATCCGTCCGAGGCAGCGGTCATCGCCGAGACGACCGTGATGCTGTTCCACCTGGCCCTCGAGGCCTGGCTCACCGGACCGTCCGAGCGCCGGATGGCCGACGTGGTCGACGAGCAGCTCAGTGCACTCCGTGGGGTGCTCGATCGGCGGCCCGCAGCGTCATGAACACGTCGACGCCGTCCTCGGTGTCGAGCACGAAGCCGTGTCGTTCGTAGAGTCGGCGAGCCGGGCTGCCCACCAGCACGTTGAGCCGCGTCGGGCCGTCGTGGGGCTCGTCGAGGACGGCGCGCAGCACGGTCGACCCGACTCCACGCCCCTGGACGTCGGGCGCGAGGTAGAAGTGCTCGACCCAGCGGACGTCGTCCTCGACCCGCACGGTGATCGACCCGACGTCGCGGTCGTCGACCACGACGATGCGGGTCAGCTGCGGCTGGAACGCGACGCGGAGGCGCTGTCGGACGCGCGTCTCGTCGAACACCCCGAGGCGTGTCAGGTCGTCGCGCAGCACCACGGCCCGGAGCTCGACGAGCCACTCGAGGTCCTCGGTGGTGCTGTCCCGCAGTGTGACGTCCATCCGCTCAGCCTACGAACCCCGGTGCACCGTCATCGACCTCGTACGCTTGCCCGATGGACCGCGACGGCGTCATCGACCTTGTCGCGTCCCGCCGCGCCTCTGCCCGTGCACCGATCGTCGTCGGTGTCTCCGGCTACTGCGGATCCGGCAAGTCGACGCTGACGCGCACGCTCGTCGAGAGGCTCCCCGGCGCGGTCCGCATCCGCGGCGACGACTTCCTCGACCCCGTTCGGTCCCATCAGCGGTCCGCCGACTGGGACGGCGTCGATCGTCCCCGTCTGGTGTCGTCGGTGCTCGAACCGCACCGAGCCGGTCGGGCGAGCACGTTCCGGCGGTTCGACTGGTCGGTCCAAGCCCTCGGCCCGGCCGAGCCGCTGCCGCGGACGGACGTCCTGGTCGTCGACCTGATCGGACTCTTCCACCCCGACGCGCTCCCGCACCTCGACGTCAGCATCTGGTGTGACGTCGACCTCGACACGGCGGTGCGTCGGGGCACGGCTCGTGACCGCGCGCTCGGGCGCTGGCACGATGCGCTCTGGCGGGACGTGTGGGTCCCCAACGAGCGTGACTTCGAGGATCGGTACGCACCGAAGGACGCCGCTTCGGCGCGCTACGCGCCCTGACGCCGCAGCGACGTCACCATGCTCCGCAGGATCTGACGGGCCTCGGTCTGCTGGTCCGCGCTCAGATCGGCGAGCATCCGCTGCTCGACCCCGCGGATCGCCGCACTCGCCTGCGCCAGGCTCCGTCGCCCGCTGTCGGTCAGCTGCGTGGGGAGCGCCTTGCCGACCGACGGTTCGGTGGCACGGGTGACGAAGCCGTCCCGCTCCAGGGTCTGCAGCAGCACGTTCATCGACTGCCGGGTGACGAAGGTTCCTCGCGCGAGCTCGGAGTTCGACAGGCCAGGGCGCTGCGCGAGCAGTTCGAGGCAGGAGTAGTGCGTCACCGTCATGCCGAGCGGGCGCAGCACGGCCTCCATCGACGCCCGGAGGGCGCTCGCGGTCTCCTTCAGCAGGTAGCCGATCGACGTCTCGAGGTGGATGCCGGTGTCGTCTTGACGCATGTCAGTAGTCTGACATAGCTTGTCCTGTGTCAGAAGACTGACACGTACCCAAGGAGCACTCCATGCCCGTCACCGGCCCCGACTTCATCTCCCTGCAGACCCGCGACCTCGATGCCTCGCAGGCGTTCTACGAGCGCTACCTCGGCCTCGTCCGCTCGCAGGCCGGCCCGCCGCACGCCGTCGTGTTCGAGACCACGCCGATCGCCTTCGCCCTGCGCGACCTGGTGCCCGGCACGGACCTCGACGCGGTGGCGCAGCCCGGCGTCGGCGCCGCGGTCTGGCTGCACGCAACGGACGTGCAGGCGATCCACGATGCGCTGGTCGCCGACGGCCACCGCATCGTCTCGGCGCCGATCGACGGTCCCTTCGGTCGGACGTTCACGTTCGCCGACCCCGACGGCTACCACGTCACGCTCCACGACCGCGCCTGAGCCCTGGAACCAGCCACGCGCCCGCCGCGGGTGACGTGACGGACGCGGGGCGGGCCTCCAGGCCGGTGCCGGAGTCGACCGTCACGCTTCGTCACGATCCGTGACGGTCGCAGGTGTCCGACGTAGCGTCTCGACCCGTGACCACCAGCAGCGAGCACCGGCAGATCCGCTTCAACGCGTTCGACATGAACTGCGTCGCGCACCAGTCCTCCGGACTGTGGCGGCACCCCCGCGACCGGTCGCGGGACTACCGCGACCTGACCTACTGGACGGACCTGGCGAAGACGCTCGAGCGCGGGGCGTTCGACGGCATCTTCATCGCGGACGTCCTGGGCACCTACGACGTGTACGGCGGGTCGAACGAGGCCGCGCTTCGCACCGGGTCGCAGGTGCCGGTGAACGACCCGATCCTGCTCGTGTCGGCGATGGCGTCGGTGACCGAGCACCTGGGTTTCGGCATCACGGCCGGCACCGCGTACGAGCACCCGTACCCGTTCGCCCGACGCATGTCGACGCTCGACCACCTGACCAAGGGGCGGGTCGGCTGGAACGTCGTCACCGGGTACCTGCCGAGCGCCGCCCGGAACATGGGCCAGACCGACCAGCTGTCGCACGACGACCGGTACGACGTGGCGGACGAGTACCTCGAGGTCCTCTACAAGCTGTGGGAGGGCTCGTGGGAGGACGACGCCGTCGTCGCCGACCGCGAAGCCGGCGTCTTCACGGACCCGGCGAAGGTGCACCCGATCGAGCACCACGGCACGCACTTCGACGTGCCCGGCATCCACCTGTCCGAACCGTCCGTGCAGCGCACGCCCGTCATCTACCAGGCGGGCGCGTCACCGCGCGGCATCCGCTTCGCCGCGGAGAACGCGGAAGCGGTCTTCGTGGGCGCACCGACCGTCGAGCAGCTCGCGTCGACCGTCGCGAAGGTCCGGGACGCCCTGGAGGCAGCTGGTCGCGACCGGTACGCCGCCCGCGTCTACACGCTGCTCACCGTGATCACGGACGCCACCGACGAGCTGGCCCAGGCGAAGTACGAGGACTACCTGTCGTACGCGTCGGAGCTCGGCGCGCTGGTGCTCAACTCCGGCTGGATGGGCGTCGACCTGTCGCAGTGGGACCCGGACCAGCCCCTCGGTGACGTCGAGTCGAACGCGATCCAGTCGGCGGCGGCGAACATCGCGGCAGCGACGGGGGAGGACGGGTCGAAGTGGACGATCCGTGACCTGGCGCGGCAGACGGCGATCGGCGGGCTCGGCCCGGTGGCGGTCGGTGGGGGAGCGACGATCGCCGACCGGCTGCAGGAGATCCAGGAGCTCACCGACGTCGACGGCTTCAACCTGGCGTACGCGGTGACCCCGGGCACGTGGGAGGACGTCATCGAGTTCGTGATCCCGGAGCTCCGTGCCCGTGGGGCCTACCCGGAGGAGTACGAGCCGGGGTCACTCCGCCAGAAGCTGCACGGCCGCGGAGACCGGCTGCCCGACGAGCACCGTGGGGCGTCGTTCAGGATCGGGAGCCGGGCGGTCGTAGGCTGATCGGGTGATCGAGTCGTCCGTGGTCGTGCGTCCTGCGACCCCGGACGAGACCGACACCTGCATCGACCTCTGGGCCGCGGCCGTGGCTGCCCGTGACGGTGCCTCCGAGGACCCGGCAGTGCGGGAGCGCGCGCGGCAGAAGTTCGCGGCGGAGCACGTCGCCTGGCTGGTGGCTCCCGGCCCGGACGGCGCGGTCGACGGCTTCGTGCTCGTCACGGCACCGGGCACCGGTCGGTCGACGGACCCGGCGGACGCCGCCTACCTGTCGTTGCTCGCGGTGCGTCCCGGGGTGCAGGCCCGCGGGGTCGGACGGTCGCTGCTGTCCGAGGCGGTGCACGACGCCCGGGCCGCCGGACACCCCCGCGTGGTCCTGCACGTGCTCGGCGACAACGCCCGGGCGGTGCGGCTGTACGAGGCGGGCGGCTTCGTGGCGACGGGCGACGAGTTCGCGCACGCGCTGAGCGGGGTCACCACTCGCGTGTACGTCGCGGGCTGAGCGGGCTGAGCGGGCCGACGCTTGCCGAGGCGGGCCGACGCGGGCTGCGGCTGGCTGACGCTGGTTACGCGTCCCGTCCGCGCACCGGCGTCCACGTCGGGTAGGTCGCCGAGCGCCCGTCGCCCGACGACGTGCGGGTGATCCGGCGCTGGACCCACGGCAGGACGTACTCGCGGTAGTAGCGGAGTTCCTCACCCAGACGAGTCCGGGCGGCACCGGGGTCCGCGGGCTCGACCGGCGCGGGGCCGTCCAGGACCGCGTGCAGCGCCAGGTCCGCGACGCGCTGGTGCCCGGTGGCGTTCATGTGCAGCCGGTCGTCCGACCAGAACTCCGCGCGGCGCAGGTGCGGGTCGCGGGAGACGTCGACGAACGGCAGGCCACGGCGTCGGGCGAGGGTGCCGAGCGCCTCGGCCCAGGCGTCACCGCGGCGGTTGATGAGTGAACCGAGGGGCAGGCGGGCGCTCGGGTCGGCCGGGCTGAGGAGCGCCAGGCGCGCGCCGGTGGCCTCGACCCGGTCGGCGGCGGCCTCGACCTGCCCGATCAGCGCGTCCACCTCGAAGCGCGGGCGCAGCAGGTCGTTGCCGCCGGCGCAGAAGGTGATCAGGGTCGGCGCCGGGTCGAGCGCGAGGGCGGCCTCGAGCTGGCCGTCGAGGACCCCGGCGAGCAGTCGGCCGCGCACCGCGAGGTTCGCGTACGAGACGTGGGCGTCCGAGGCTCCCGCCATCGCGCTCGCGAGTCGTCCGGTCCAGCCGGGGAACGGAGCGGGTCCGGCGTCGCCGATGCCCTCCGAGAAGCTGTCGCCGATCGCGACGTAGCGGATGGTGTCGTGCATGCGCCCATCATCGTGCACACGCCTGTGCAGGTTCCCGGCACGACCCTCGTACCGGGAACCCGCATCAGCGAACCCTCACAGCACCGACTTCGGCACCCGGTGCAGGGTGACCGCACCGACGGCGGCGAAGGGGTGCAACGGGTCCGGGGCGGTGGAGCCGGTCGGCCCGCCGAGCTTCGAGTCACCGACCGCGCTGAGTACCGCGTAGGCGTCCTCGGCGGTCCAGCCGTGCTCGTCGACCAGGAATGCGAAGGCGTCCTCGTACCCGCGCCGGACGCTCTCCTGCACGGGGTCGCCGAGGCCGACGAACAGCCAGTCGTCGGCGGTCTCGATGCGCGGTGCGCGGAGCACCGGACCGCCCTTGACCAGGTCGACGGAGACGATCGCGGTGCCCTGGGCCTCGATGGCGACGAACGACGACTCGCCCTCGGCCATGAGCGCGTGGATGTCGCCGATCGACAGCAGCGCACCGGGGACCCGGACGGGCAGGGACACCGTCGAGCCGGGGCGGGCCTCGGTGACGTCCATGTTGCCGCCCTCCGGGTAGGCCGGCATGATCGTCGAGTTCTCGCCCTCGGCCGGGGCCGTCCCGATGCACCCGATCATCGGCCGGACGGGGAACCGGTGCCGGTCGGACACCTGCACCATGTCGTCCGAGATCGGGCAGCGGCGGGCGAAGACCCGGTCGCCCATCACGTGCTGCAGGGCCCCGGAACCGGGGAGGGACACCGACCAACCGTGCGTGGTCAGCTCGATGGCGTGGATGGTCACCACGAGGGTGTCGCCGGGTTCCGCCCCCTCGACGAACACCGGCCCGGTCACCGGATTGATGGGTGCCTGCAGCTGCGCCATGTCGTGGTGCTGGTCGAGTTCGGCGTAGACGGCGTCGGTGGTCTCGAAGCCGATGGTCTCGCCGGTGCCGGGGCGGACCCGCAGCACGGGCTCCCGGTCGGCCGAGAACCCGGGGCGGCCGAGGGTGTTCGGCAGGAAGTGGTCCGGGGTCATCGTGCGTCCTCCGTCGTCGGTTCTGCTTCGGAGCCGACCTCGGTGGAACGGCCGGTGCGTCGGTAGTACAGGAACACGGCCGCGCCGACGATCAGCCAGATGATCCCGCCGACCTTCGCCTCGACCGCGGCGTTGAGCAGGACGTACCCGATGATCAGGAACCCGACCAGCGGCACGACCAGGTGCAGCAGCCAGTTGCGCGACTTGCCCTTCACGACGTGGTGCACGAAGACGGACACGTGCAGGAGCATGAAGCCGAACAGGGCGCCGAAGTTCACGAGCGACGAGATCGTGTCGATCTGCCCGACGAAGAACAGCACCAGGATCGCGGAGAGCACCGAGACGACGATGATCGCGTTCTGCGGCACCTGGCGCCCGTTGAGCTTGTGCAGGAACGCGGGCAGCTGACGGTCGCGGCTCATCGAGAAGAGCAGGCGGCTCGTCGCGGCCTGTGCGGCCATGGCGTTCGCGATGCCGACGGCGAGCACGTTGACGGCGAAGAACGCGGTGGCCCACCCGCTCGACGAGGCCTGCTCGACGATGGTGAAGAAGGCGTTGCCGGCCTCGCTGTCCGAGAACGAGTCCCGCCCCGCGGCCAGGGCGGATGCGAGCCAGGTCTGCAGGATGAACAGGAACGCCACGATGACGAGCGCCAGGATCATCGCCGTGCCGGCTCCGCCACGACGGCCGGTGGACTCCTCGGACAGCGTCGAGATGCCGTCGAAGCCCAGGAAGCTCAGCACCGCGATCGACAGGGCCGAGGCGATGAGCGGCGCCGACACCTTGGCCGGGTCCCAGATCTGCTCGGTGCCGAAGGACGCGTCGGGGATCGTGCCACCGGTCAGCGCGACGATCGCGATGACGACGAAGATCGCGACGAAGACGAGCTCGATGAGCAGGAAGATGCGGTTCGCGAGCTTGAGCGAGGACACCCCGGCCAGGTTGATGACGGTGTTGATCGCGACGAACACGAGTGCCCACAGCCAGCGGGGCGTGCCCGGGAAGATGCCGACCATGCTCTCCGCGGCGAACACGTAGAGCAGCGTCGGGACGAGCAGGTAGTCGAGCAGGATCGCCCAGCCGGCGAAGAACCCGGCGGTGGGGTGGATGCCGCGGCCGACGTACGAGAACACGCTGCCGGCGAGGGGGATCGACTTCGCCATCTGCGCGTAGGCCAGGGCGGTGAAGATCATCGCGACGAGGCCGACGAGGTACACCAGCGGCACCATGCCGCTGGAGGCGTTGTAGACGGTCCCGAAGATCGCCCAGGGGGCGATCGGGACCATGAAGACCAGGCCGTAGATGAGCAGGTCGGTGGTGGAGACGGAGCGCTTGAGCTCCTGCTTGTAGCCGTAGGCCTCGAGCTGCTGCTGTGCGGAGAGCTCGCTGTGCTGCTGCGACATGTCGGGTTCCGTTTCGGGTGGAGGGACGGGCTGTCTCTTATACACATCTCCGCTCCCAC